>NZ_PEBA01000063.1:0-244358 GCF_002734235.1 Sphingobacterium sp. 1.A.5 | reverse complement strand
GCCCAGGTCCAGCTCGACCGCGATACATCCACGAAAAAGTACCCCCAAAAGGTCAACGGGAACAAATCCTTCGGAAAATTAAAGGAAAACCTGATAGCCATCTTTTTCAAAAACAGGGAAAGGGAAATCCTCAGGGAGCTCACGGCCTATTTCCTCAAGGACACATTGCCCATTCGAAAGGGAAGATCGTTCCCAAGGCAGCTTAAGACCTCGAATAAAAAGTGCAAGCACAGGACCTACACAAACTACAAACCGGCATGATAAAATCCTTAACTTAATGACATTGCCCGATGGGGTTTTTTGGGATGTAATATCTATTGGTTTTACACCGGGGGCTTCGGCTTCGCTAGCCACCGGCGGTTTTCAATTCTTATGTCTTATGTCTTGTGTCTTGTGTCTAGTGTCTCCTTCCTACCTCCGTCTTAGCTTAGTATACTCTGGTTCGTCTCTCGTTCGGACTTCCTTCGGACCTCGTTCGGAGCTGCTTCGGAATACACCCGAACGAGGTCCGAACAAGGTCCGAATGAAAGAGGACTGAGAGTGGAAGGAGAGTGGAACAAGAGTCGAATATGAACAGCCCAAAAGTTGAAAAACAACCCAGCTGTTCATCAACAGAAGAGGAAGATGTGTTTAGTTCCATATCTCTCGAATTTTTTCTAATTTTGCACTCAAATTCAGAGACATGTCAAATCAAGTTCCAGAAGACGGCACATTCCTACCATTAATGGAGGAGTTTTACACGATACAGGGGGAAGGATATCATACCGGGAAAGCTGCATATTTCATTCGTTTGGGCGGATGTGACGTAGGTTGTCACTGGTGCGATGTAAAGGAAAGCTGGGATGCGGAACTACATCCTCTCACCTCTGCGGATGTTATTGTTGAGCATGCATTACAACATCCTGCCAAGACGGTGGTCATCACAGGAGGTGAGCCCTTGCTCTATAACCTAACCTACCTGACGCAAAAACTGAAAGAAGCAGGCATCAAGATTTTCTTGGAAACATCCGGCGCTTACCCCTTGACTGGATATTGGGACTGGATCTGTCTTTCTCCAAAGAAATTCAAAGGTCCAAGGGAAGATGTATTGAGCGCTGCTGGCGAGTTGAAAGTCATTGTGTTCAACAAAAGTGATTTCCAATGGGCTGAGGACCATGCAAAATTCGTTAACGCTAATTGCAAATTATATCTACAACCAGAATGGTCAAAGGCAGCTGAAATGACGCCCTTGATTATTGATTATGTAAAGGATAATCCGAAATGGGAAATCTCGCTGCAGACGCATAAGTATTTGAATATTCCTTAGTCCAGACCCAACGGGTTAGACATAAGACATAAGACACAAGACATTAGACCGGGCATAGTTTACAAGGCATATGCTTTTGTCTTTAATTATTTAAGTGGCGGGTGGAGACACCCGCCACGGCTTTTTGGTGAAGACACTAGCATGGTTTTTTGGTTGAAATAATAGCACGCCATAAAAATTCTAATGTCTTATGTCTATTGTCTAATGTCTAAAAACAGACACCCGCCACGGCAATTTCGGTGGAGACACTAGTGTCTAATGTCTTATGTCTATTGTCTAATGTCTAAAAACAGACACCCGCCACGGCAATTTCGGTGGAGACACAACCATAGCTTTTGGATGCAAATAATAGCACGCCATAAAAATTCTAATGTCTTATGTCTATTGTCTAATGTCTAATGTCTAAAAAAGATATTAGCACGCCATAAAGTGTCTAATGTCTTATGTCTATTGTCTAATGTCTATAACCTACTGTCTAAAAAAGGAAATACCTCACTTTCTATTCTTGCTTCCTTCATAATTTTTTTGGCTTTTTCGACTAGTTCCGGGTGCTTTTCGGCGATATTATTTTTTTCGGCAATATCGGTCGGCAGGTGGTAGATGGCAATTTCGGCGTTGGGATTACCTTTAGCATTGAGTCGAATTGCTTTGTAGTCTCCTATTCGGATTCCTTGTTTTCCACCTTGCTCATGAAATTCCCAGTAGAGGTATTCGTGTTGTTTTTGGTCCTTCTTTCCCAAAAGTGTAGGTAAGAAACTGATGCCATCTGTATTCTTTAATTGTTTTGCTCCAGCTGCTTCCAATAAAGTTGGGGCGATGTCCCAAAATGCAGCCACATGTTCAGATACTGAATTTTCCTTTATTTTGCCTGGCCATTGCACAATGAAAGGTACTCGAACGCCGCCTTCGTAAAGGTCGCGTTTGTTACCTCTGAATGGTCCAGAGCTATTGAAGAAGTCAGGGTCAGCACCACCTTCACGGTGGGAACCATTGTCACTGGTTAGGATGAAGATGGTATTTTCCAACATTCCTTCTTCTTCCAATGCTCCGAGGATCTGTAGAACCTGTTGGTCTAATCTTTCCACCATTGCAGCAAATGTTGCGCGCGGTTTTTCTTGGCTTGTGTATCCCGAGCTTGCGTTTGGACCATAAGGACTCCCTTTGAAAGGTTTTTCTTCAAATTTGCCATCGTATTTTCTGAATATTTCATCGTCAGGAACGATCAATTCAGCATGTGGCAAAACTGTTGGGACAAACAAGAAAATCGGTGCGTCTCTATAGTTATGGATAAAGGTCAATGCTTTTTGTTGAATCAATTCTGGCGCATAAACCTCCGTTTTCATCAAGTTTTCATTGCCTTTCAATTCTACTTTTTGATCATTATCCCACAGGTGGGTTGGGTAATAGCGGTGGGACTGCCTTTGACAGTTGTAGCCATAGAATTCATCAAATCCTTTTTTCAGGGGATCTCCAGATGTTCCAACCATACCTAGTCCCCATTTACCGAAAGCTCCTGTTTTATAACCGGCATCTTTTAAAGCCATGGCGAAGGTTTCAATATTTTGGGCCAAAGGTTCTTGTCCTTCGGGTTGGACTTCTTTGTTACCTCGGATGTAGGTATGTCCTGTATGCTGTCCGGTCATCAATGCAGACCTGGAAGGTGCACATACAGGAGCTCCCGCATAAAAATCAGTGAACAACATCCCCTTCTTGGCCAAAGAGTCAATTGTAGGTGTTTCAATTTTTTTTTGACCGTAAGGACCTAAGTCTCCATATCCCAAATCATCCGCGAGGATAAGTACGATATTAGGTTTTTTCGATTGCCCAAACAGACAGACCGATAATAGGACCAACCCAAACAACAAAGGATATTTGCGCATCTTATAATTTTATTATGGCTCCTGATTTTACAGATTCATCACATGCAATGGCGATTTGTAAACTGTTTACAGCATCTTGCATCGATTTGCTCAGATCCAGGTCTTCTGTGATCGCTTGTAAAAAGAATTGCTGTTCTCGGTTACAGAGTTCTTGATGGTCCGGTTCATCCGTTAAATCAACCCATTCGTCATTACGTATAAATTCATTTTGTTCATTGATGTCTGCATAGTGAACTTTTAGAGATTCCGTTTTTGAGTGGGATTCTACGGAATCAGATTTCCCTTCTTTGCTGGCATCTTTTGCGATGATGGATACACATCCTTTAGGACCGATCACATCTTTCACGAAGAAAGCTGTTTCGCTGATCATGGGTCCCCATCCTGCTTCATACCACCCTACGCTACCATCATCAAATCTGATTTGCAATTGCCCATAGTTATAGTTGTCTTTTGGGATATCATCCGTTAGGCGTGCTCCAATTGCAGAAACCGAAACTGGATTTGCGTTTGTCATTTGACACATGACATCGATATAGTGTACTCCACAATCCACAATCGGGCTGAGGCTTTTCATCAGGTTACGATGAACATCCCACATATATCCATGGCTCTGTTGGTTGAGGTTCATTCGCATAACCAAGGGATAGCCCATTGACCTCCCCAATTCTATGAATTTAATCCAAGAAGGGTGATGTCTCAAAATGTATCCTACGACCAATTTCTTATCTGCTGCGATTGCAGCATCGACAACCTTTTGCGCTCCCAAAACAGTATCTGCAAGAGGTTTTTCTATAAATACATGCGCACCAGCTTCAAAAGCTTTTATGGCATATTCTTCATGCGTATCTGGATACGTCGAAATACAGACCGCATCTGGTTTTGTCAGTACCAATGCTGAGGCATAATCATCGTAGAGCGGATAGTTACTGTTTAATTTTTCATTTAATAACAATTTACTATCTCCTCTAGATACCAGTCCCACTATTTCAAATTCTTCCATTTCATGATAGGCTTGTGCATGAGAAGCCCCCATGTTTCCACAGCCTACCACTAAGATCTTGATTTTTCCCGTCATTATAATTAATTCGATTATGTTGCCAAACCAGGTCTAGGTATACGTGCATTATCAATTTCCATCTCCCACGAGTATTCTTCAGAACTAGGTCCATATGTTTTGGTTGAATTTTCGATTTCATCCAATGAGATTATTTTCCCAGTGTATGCCGCTTCTCTTGCCCATACTGCCAACAAGGTTGAATCCGCCATGAAGTCACCATCATTGATTACTTCTTTATTTCTGATTGCCCTGAACAGCTCATCGTGCTGAGTTTGGTACATATTGTTCATTTTGCCGCTATATTTCCATGGGTTTTGACCTTTGATCTCATAGCTGCTCAAGATACCGACGTTCATATTTCCTTTAGTTCCCACGGCTTCGACAGAATTACGAGGTTGTGTCCCGTTCTGTTGTCTTCCGAAGTGGAATCCTTTAACGCCATCACCATAGTCGAATTCAATGGCGAAATGATCATATACATTTCCGTATTTATCCCATGGCTTCGACTGTCTACCACCTGTTCCAGAGACTGTTTTAGGCATTCCCCTATTCAGCATCCAATTCATAAAATCTATACTGTGTACGGTCTGTTCAACGATAATATCTCCGGAATAACGCTGATAGAAAAACCAATTGTACAATTGATAGGTCAGGTCGTTCCAATCTGGCTGTCTAGGTTTTTCGGTCAATTCACCACCCAATCTGAATGTGCTGATAGAATATATATCGCCAATATTACCTGCATGGACTAGTTTTGCCAATTCTCTATTTGGTTCAGAATAGCGGAAACAGTATCCAGAAACAAGGTTTAGCTTTTTCTCTTTTGCTACTTTTACAGCATCACGGACTTTATGTACGCCTGGTACATCTACAGCCATTGGTTTTTCGCAGAATATATGTTTTCCTTCTTTTACGGCTTCTGCGAGGTGGTCGGGTCTAAAGCTTGGCGGCGATGTCAACAATACGACATCTACATTCGATGCTATTAATTTTTTATAGGCATCAAATCCGATATATTTCCTTTTTTCAGGAACATTAACGCGATCTTTATGAGCTTCTTGTAGGGAAGCCAATGCTGCTTCTAATTGCGCTGGAAAAATATCTGCCAGAGCTACAATTTCCACATCTGGATCTGCTTCCAATGCTTGAAAAGCAGCTCCGGTCCCACGACCTCCACACCCAATTAGTCCGACTTTTATTTTTTTCTTGATGTCTAGGTTTGTTTTGGAGAAGTCTAAAGATGTAGCACCGAGAAGGATGCCACCATTTTTAATAAAATTTCTTCGGTCCATTTCGTTTATTTTTGAACGATTCAGATTGATATTACACTCTTGTTATTAGGATTATTTCAATAAATAATTGAAAAATTATCTATTTTCACAGCAAAATAACAATTATTACGATTTTATGCAAATAACCGATACAGAAGCTGCCCCGTTAATTGAGAATACCACAGTGGTGTTTGGTCTATTAATGACCATCTTAGGTTTGGTTTTTTATACCTCCAGCCTATCGAATAAATATATCAAGGGATTTTACAATTTTATTCCGCCGTTGTTACTTTGTTATTTCTTGCCTGGTCTGTTGAACTCCTTCAACATCATCGACGGTGAGAACTCCCCTTTGACCACGATTGGCAGCCGGTATTTTCTGCCTGCCTGTTTGATATTATTTGTTTTGAGCTTAGATCTTAAGGAGATGTGGTCCTTGAGGAAGCGGGCAGGACTTATGTTTATTACTGGTACGATTGGCATCGTTCTAGGGGGGCCTTTGGCAGTTTATTTAACGGCTCTGGTTGCTCCTGATGTTGTGGGCGGAACGGGTCCTGATGAGGTTTGGCGTGGATTGGGAGCTTTAGCGGGATCATGGATCGGCGGGAGTGCCAATCAAGTAGCGCTAAAAGAGATTTTGCAACCCTCCCCTAACCTATTTTCTTCGATTATTGCTGTTGATGTATTTGTAGCATATATCTGGATGGCCTTCTTACTATATGGTGCGAGTAAATACAAAGCATTTGACAAGTTTTTCAAAGCAGATTCAGAGGATGTAGAACATTTGAAGGCTAAAATGGACGAGAAGGTAAAGGCCAATAGCCGTATTCCTGAGACTAAGGATCTTATGATCATGGTTGCATTAGCATTTGGTGGTACAGGATTGGCAACATTATTAGCTGACCCTATCGCTACATTTATGGCAACCCATTATCCAGAAACCGAGAAATTTTCACTTACCAATAGTTTCTTTTGGTTGATCTTGTTCGCTACCATTTTTGGAATTAGTTGTTCATTTACACCTGCTAGAAAATTAGAATATGCTGGAGCATCGAAAATTGGGACAGTCTTACTATACGTTTTAATTACAACCATAGGCATGCAAATGAATATATTGGCGATATTAGATAATCCAGGTTTGTTTATCGTTGGGATTATTTGGATCAGTTTCCATGCATTGCTGCTATTGATTGTAGGAAAAATATTTAAAGTTCCGTTTTTCTACTATGGAGTTGGCAGTATGGCCAATGTTGGAGGAGTTGCTTCAGCTTCGGTCATTTCGGCTGCTTTTCACCCTTCATTAATCTCTGTTGGTGTAATCCTTTCCGTATTTAGTTATGCCATAGGCACCTATGCAGGCTGGTTGACGGCTTTGCTAATGAAAATTGCTTCAGGAATGTAGCATATAGGAACTTCATAAATTGCCCCAACAATCAGTTCTATCAGACCGATTTGTTGGGGCTTTTTTTATATGCTCAATTGTAGATAAAATTGTTAAATTTATCCTTATAATTTAAATTTTATATTATTAATATTTTTTATTGTGTAAATTTACGTGGCTTGGTTAAATAAATCTAGGTCATATTAATTTGAATAACCAATTCATCTGGATAAATTATATATCCATCCATAAAATCTAAAAGGACATGACATTCGGGCACAATAACAATTCAAGTAGTAAAATCTATTTATTGGATTCTGAGAAATATCGATGCAGGAGAAAATATCTGAGTCCAAGAGTATCTGTTCAAAAAATTGCACTTGAATTTGATGTGACGATTACTTCCACTTCTATTAGGTCAGGAGGAGGTGGACCAGATCAAGATCCAAAGATCGAAGATTGGAAAGAAACAAAAGGACCTACTTATGATTTAGATTTCTAACGATTAATACTGATGTTATGGAAGCGAGGAATATTTTATTTCTATTAACGATTCTTTCAATTATTATATTTTGCAACTGTAAGCGGCATGATAAGGAAATCATCCATGAAAAAGGGATTTCGATTAAAGTTGAAGGAATTGATGAATTCAATGATGACCCCAACGAGCTGGTATCCAATTCCCAGAGATCGCCCTATAAAAAAATCAAAGGATCGCAAGATTACTTATTTTATCAAGAGGAGTTAAATGAATTGAACGGGATTGACATGGATTTGATCATCCGTGAGGGTCGTCCTCAAACGCTTGCAAAAACTCGTTCTACTGCATTAACTACTCCTATGGAGGGGAATCGCAAATATATTGTTGTGGTCTACAACACCGATGAGAACAGAAATCCTATCAGCTATTTCGCCCAAGCCCAAGGACGAGCAAATTCCCAGATTAATATTCCTGCGTACCGCAACAAACAATACCTCTGTATAGTTTATTCCTATAATTCTGAGGCAGACATTCCGCCATTTGACCCATCCAATCCATTTTTAAATATTTCTGCAAGTTCCTCACTTGGCACAGACTTTTTATTTTCCTACGGCTATATCACTACATCTGATGATCCAAATACGGCAAACACGATGGTAATTACATTTAAAAGAATGGTTAGTACCATTCGCTTACAATTGAATGCAAGAGGCGTATTTTCGAGAATTGTTTCCGCTACTGTTGAGTTTCCGACAGCGAGTAGTCCTTTTAGAAATGGTACTTTTTCAGTTTTAACAGGTCAGTTTACTGGATTTCAAAACCAATCGACGATCACTAGAAACACATGGAACAACCTTCTTGGAGATACCGTTCCGACGGGTTGGGTAAAATACTATGATTTTCTCACCGTTCCGAATGGGAATCCAATTGAATTAAGGCCACAAATAAAAGGTTTGGTTTTGGAAAGCCTCACCGTCGATCCTAACAATCCTCCAAACTTAATCAGTGCACAACGTTCTATGGGAGATTTCATCCCTCGCTTCACTGCATTTACACCAGAACGTGGGGTTCGCTATACGGTAGAGTTACGGATGAAAGAGTCAGCAATTAATTTTGCTGAATCACGCTGGGCAAGAGGCAACCTCAGCTTCTTCAAAGATGACAAAGGCAATAAATATAGGTTTTGGTATAACAACAATTATGTGAGCGAGAACAATGGTGGATTAAAGAACTTCATAGAGAGAGATTATTTTGACACTCGTCTACCCATATCAGAACCTCAGGCGGCATCAATGATTTGGGACCCCTGCGACTCCGTTTATCCAAGAGGCACCTGGCGTTTGCCTACCGTTGCTGAATGGACTCAGCTATTTGCAAACAACTACCGCACCACTAGAAAGAGAAAAAACCAGGTCAACGATAAAGGTTGGTATATATCTTGGGAAAATGCTGCCCCAGAATCCCCAACGTATGCACACAGAAATTTAAATCTTGTTGCTGCAGGGTATCGTGATATAAATCGAACGCTACAAAATTACAAAAATCAGGTCAGCAACTTTTTAGATAATCCGGGGGACCTTGGATATTTCAGGACCTCTGACACATCGTTATTTGCCCATATAAAATATCATGATTTTGGCCTTCTTCTGTCCCAGCCCTCACTTAAAATTGACAGTTTCGATGAGGTTAAGGGAGCGAACGTAAGATGTGTACGTAAATAAAAACAAATGGCCACGATTTCTCGTGGCCAATCTGTTGAATTAATAACAGTCTTATTTTTTTCCGTCGATAATATCTTGGAACATTTGCCAATCGTAATAATGGAAGACCATTCCATTACTCATCGCCACCAACATTCCTTTAGGGAATTTTGAGCCAATCGGCATTGATATAGCATCTGCGCCATCACATTCAATAGCAGAAACAGGTACCTCTGCAATACGAGTATATTGGTTTGG
Source organism: Sphingobacterium sp. 1.A.5 (assembly GCF_002734235.1). NCBI lineage: Bacteria > Pseudomonadati > Bacteroidota > Sphingobacteriia > Sphingobacteriales > Sphingobacteriaceae > Sphingobacterium > Sphingobacterium sp. 1.A.5. Next base: position 235,024 of record NZ_PEBA01000063.1, on the reverse strand, counting down.
ATCTCCTTTATCTCCCTCTCTCGGATAGATATTGAATGAGTTGTTTTGTTGGTTTGATGCTATGATATAACCTGTCGAATCTGAGGTTTTATAAATTGCAATTCCTTCATGATCTTCTTTGAAATCTTTAAGACCAAAAACAGCAAGTTCTTCATTTCCTTTTGCAGGATCTGCATAATACTTATGGATTCCGTGGCCTTCATCAGAATAATAAACATATCCTAGTTCATTATCTACTGCAATTGCTTCGATTTCTTTTCCACCAAGGAAACTACCGAATTCACGCACTTTATTTCCCACTACTACACCGTCTTTATCCTGTAGTTCATACTGGAAAAGATACCTACCTGTTGGTCCTGTTTTTCTGCCTACAACGGCATATATTTTATTTCCTGCGGAATCAGCTTGGGTATATAATGCAATTCCCATCGGTGATTTTTCAGTTTCCCCTTCGAAAACTGGAATTCCGCCGTTGTCTAGAGGTTTTAATTCTGGGAGACTGAACACTCGGATTTTGTTAGTTCCGCGCTCTGTTACAACTGCTACATCAACCTTCTTTCCAGCAAAGTTCAAACCATAAGCAATATCCACATTGTTAGGACGGTCTAGAGGCACAACTTTATTGATGATTTTACCATCCATATCATAGGCATACAGACCACCTGTTTTCTCATGTTTATCGGTACCAATTACAATTACCTGAGTGCTATCTGCTGGGTTGACCCAAATTGCAGGATCATCCGTATCGTTTGGTACAACTTCCGTTGTAACTGTTGGTTTCAAAGCATTTTCTGCTACTGGTGCCAGTTTATCTCCACATGAAGAAAGCACCGCTAGAGCTAAACCTAGTATAATAAATTGTTTGTTCATTTTAATTTTAGATTAAAGGTCAAATTTTAGACCTAGTGTATAACGTGGTTTGTAATATTCCAATTGCATCATTCTTTGAGTTTGGCCTTGATAATAACGCAATGGCTGATTAGTTAAATTATTTGCTTCAGCAAAAATACGAAGAGATTTTGTAAACTTATAAGAAGCATTTGCATCAAGGAAGAATTGCTTGTCATAATATGCATCTGTGAATTCATTCTTGCCGATTTCATCCAAATAAGCTGCAGTGTAATTTGCAGATACGCGAGCTGAGAATTTATTGTTTTCCCAAGACAGTGAACCGTTCAACATGTGAGGAGCAGTTCTAGGAAGTCCTAAACCTTCACGAGCGACACCATCTTCGTTTGTAATACCTTCTGCTTTAGATTTAGTGAAAGTGTAGTTTGCATAGACTGCAAATCCCTGAAGGAATTTACCTGGAAGGAAATCCAGTTGTCTTTGGAATGCGAATTCAAATCCATATACATTTACTTTTTCACCGTTTCTTGGTTGTGCAAATTCAAAAGTTTCCCCTGGTTTTATTGGGTTTGGCGTATTAGGGAAAAGTTCCTCGAAACGATCAGCAGTAAAGTTGATGTCATTATAGGTATATATAAAGTTTTTCAGGTTTTTGTAAAACAACCCACCAGAAACAATACCTACATTTCTGAAGTAACGCTCTACCATCAAGTCATAATTTGTCGCATATGTTGCCTTCAAATTAGGATTACCTGCTTTCAATGCTTTGTCGTCTAATACAGAGTTAACAAATGGAGCTAATGCATAATAATTAGGGCGCGCCAAGCTTGTTGTTACCGCAGCACGAAGGATAAAGTTATCATCAAAATTATGTTTTAGTGTAATACCAGGAAGGATATTTGTATAGCTGTTCTTGTTATTGATTTCACCTTCGAATTCCTCTTCATCTTTCACACTGTTACCTGTATAATCAATTTTCGTATGTTCTATACGTGCACCCAGGATTAGGGCTGTTTGATCGGTAATATTTTGATCCCAACGAACATAGCCTGCAAAGATTTGCTCTTTTGCTCTATAGTTTTCAGCTAAATATTCTTTAGGTGCTTTTTCTTCTTCAAACTTAGCGTTGTCTTTGAAATTCAAGCCTCCCAGGTAGTTTTTGTCGACAAAGCTCCCTGGTGCAAATTTTTCACCTTGATCCCATCCTTTTGCATCCCAATTAACTAATGGCAATGCGCTCATATCGTCAAATCCTGAAGTTGGTTTGTATTCGAACAAGATGTTGTCTCTTTCTTTGGATTTCAATCTCATTCTACCACCGAAACGGATTCTTCCTTTTTGTCCATCTATCACGGTTAATGGAAGTCGGAAGTTAACTTTGGCTCCGATTTCATCTTCGTGGGTATTGTTTTCATTTTCAGTAAGCTCATCGAGTTCGAATTTAGAAAGATCATTCCCAGAGGCACTTACGAATGGTAAATACGGGTCAGAAATATCCACCGTTAACGGAGCACCTTCTTGTTTATAAGATATGTATCTTTCGTTAGGTCTCCATTCTGTAGCTTTTGAATATGAGGCTGCCCAGTCCATATCTAAGATTGGAGACAGGATGTGTTCACCATGTAGGGAGAAATTCAGTACCGATTGTCGTTCAAGGCGACGACCTTTATTACGGTTGTTATCAATACCTCCTTTAGTTTCACGGATAAGTTCACCAGAATATGTGTCTGTTTCCTTATTATATTTCAGTTTTTTAAAAGTTGTAGCAAATCTGTTTTCTCTATCATCACGCCAGTTGTACATAGCGTTTAAAGCGATTCTATTTCTGGCATTAAAGTCATAATCCCAAGCTGCTGATATACTTCTACGAACACGAGTTACATCATATTTACGGATTTGAAGTTCTTTTAAAGATACTTCACCATCTTTTTCTTCCCATTCTGCTTCGATATTATTAGAACCGAAGTCGTTAGTCTGCATGGTTCCGCTCAATACTAAGCCCATTTTATTGTCCATAAAACGGTTTCCATAAATAAATGCACCATTGTAGATTGCTTTTTCTCTCACTGGCGAATAACCACCACTAACTGTTGCAGAGATACGTTGTTTATTTGGTACGGCACGTGTAATTAAGTTCACACTACCACCGATTGCATCGGCATCCATATCAGGAGTTAATGTTTTATTCACTTCGATTGATGAGATCATATCCGAAGGGATAAGGTCCATTTGAACATTTCTGTTATCTCCTTCAGCGGAAGGAATACGGTCACCATTCAAGGTAACGGAGTTCAGTTCTGGCGAAAGACCACGTACGATGATGTTTCGAGCTTCCCCTTGATCATTTTGCATGGTTATTCCCGGTACACGTTTCAAGGCATCACCAATATTTTGATCCGGGAAACGGCCAACTTGATCTGAAGAAATAATATTAGAAATATTACTGTTGTTTTTTTGTTGGTTTAGGGCTTTGGCTTGTCCTTTGGCAATATCACCTATTACTTGGATTTCATCCAACACATTTGCTGAAGGATCTAAAAAGATTTCTACGGCGTCCTCAGTTGTTTTGATTTGATTGGAGTAATGTTTGTACCCTAGGTAATCCACGTCTATCGTGTAAGTACCCGCAGGTAGATTTAAGAATTCAAAGTTACCATTTGCATCGGATACGGTAAATTTGTTAGTTCCTTGTATTTTCAGGGTTGCGCCTGGCAAGGAGAAATGGTCATTGCTGTCCATAATTTTCCCTTTCAAAACTGTTGTTTGAGCAAAGGAAATGCAGCAAATTAAATTGAATAAAAAAAGTAAAAAAATTCTCATGGAGTTAATAATTTATTGCTGGCAAAAGTATGTATAGCACTTAACTGCATTATTAACCCAATATTATCAATTTGTTAACACACCGAAATATTTATTATAAATCAACAAATAATTGATAAAATTTTAACCTAAGAATATTTATTAAGTTATTTTTTATCCTATTATTAAATAGATATTATATAATCTTAATGAATTAATAAATCGTTATCGTTTAGTTATTGGTTCTTTTTGAATTTTAATTTTTTATATTTTTAAGCTAGAATATCATAATACATGGAAGAGAATATTTTTTATGAGGGCCAGGTTCTTTGGTCACAGATTGATGCCAATGTTCATTTACGTCATTCAGCGTATGCTGATTTTTGCGCTCAGGCCCGTAGCAACATGCTGAATCAACTCGGTTTATCTTTGCAAGAATTCAACAAGAATAAAATTGGTCCGATATTGTTTCGGGAAGAGCTGAATTACCTGCGTGAAATTGGCTTGGATGAGAAGATCAAGGTGAGCGTGGAAATCACGAAATACAACACTCAAAACTCTAGGTTTTCATTCCGTCATGTCATATACAAAGAGAATGGGGTGAAGGCTGCGATTGTAGTCGTTGATGGTGCTTGGATGAACATTATAGAGCGTAAACTGACCAGTATCCCTGATGATTGGAAGGAGATAATTTATAAAATTCCGAAGTCTGAGGATTATACTGAGATAGATTCTTAGTTTATCGTTATCTTTGGGCTATGTTATATATTGTTCCCACTCCTATTGGCAATCTTGAGGACATGACCTTCAGGGCAATCACTGTCTTGAAGTCTGTTGATATCATTCTTGCTGAAGACACTCGTACCAGTGCTCCATTATTGAAGCATTTTGGCATCGACAAAAAAGTCTTTGCCCATCACCAGCACAACGAGCATAAGGCAGTTCAAGAAATCATTCGATTGTTGAAGGAAGGGAATCAGATTGCTCTTATCTCTGATGCAGGCACACCAGCGATCTCTGATCCGGGGTTTTTATTGGTCAGAGAAGCCATCAAAGAAGGATTGGATGTCCAATGTTTGCCGGGTGCGACAGCATTTGTTCCTGCTTTGGTGAATTCCGGCTTGCCGAATGACAGATTTTGTTTTGAAGGATTTCTTCCTGTTAAAAAAGGCCGTCAAACGCGGTTAAAATCTTTGGCAGATGAAAAGAGAACAATGATATTTTATGAGTCACCACACAGAATCCTGAAAACAATAGATGAGTTTATTCAGATATTTGGGGCAGACAGGTCGGCTTCTATTTCAAGAGAAATCAGCAAGATGTATGAGGAGACGGTTCGAGGGACATTGACAGACATCAAGACACATTTTGAGACGAATCCTGTGAAGGGAGAATTTGTTTTCTGTGTTGGGGGACATGAATAATTAAACAAGAATTTAAGAAGTAAATACCATATCGATGGAAAATTATCAAATTGACAAATACGTTCAAGACGGGCAAGACGCCAAAGTGGTTGAGAAAATCCATGGCAAGATCTTAGATATGTTGACTCCGGGTGAATCCATTAATTATATAGCATTGCAGAAAAAACCTGCAGTAAATTTGTTGCCTGACAGTATTACTGTGAGCAACAAACGAATTTTCTTATGTGAGTTTACCAAGTTGGGCTTGGCTACTAATTTTGAGATTTTTCCTTGGCAAGACATTAAGGATATCGCCTTTAAGGAGGAAATATTTGGCTCTAAAGTTACGGTTATTCCATTTACAGGAGAGAATTTGACGATTGATTATATTCCTAAGACACAAGCCAGGAAATTATATCAATTGATCAAAGATGCTTTGGCCAATCTTCAGAATCAGAAAAAAGAGGCTAAAGACACTAAAATAGTGATTGAGAACAAACCTGCTTTCAATACTCCTAGTCCAGCTATTGAAAAACCAGAGCCTATTAAAACTATCGAGCCTGAGAATCCTATAGCGAAGACACCTGAACTCCCAAAAGTTGAGGAAAGGCCGAGGTTTGAGGAAAGGCCGAGTTTAAATTCAACCTTTGCTAATCAGAATTTTCAATCAAACAATACAAGGCAGGAACCACAGGGTTTTCAATCATCAGTCCCTAGCCCATCACCATCAGTCAGCACTCCTTCGGATAAGAAAGATGAGGAAGAAGATGAAATCACGTTGAAGCTTAAAAAGTTAAAAGGTTTATACGACAAACAACTGATCACTCAAGCTGAGTATGAAACCAAAAAGGCTGAGATCTTAAGCCAACTGTAAAGCATGAAGAACAACTATTTTTTAGCTTTCCTGAGTGCATTTTTATTGTGGTTGGCATGGCCTCCTATTCCTTATACGAGCATTTTATTGTTTGTAGGTTTTGTGCCCTTGCTGATAGCAGTAGAAAATGTAATCCGTGGAGATTTTAAGAAAAAAGGCAGAAAGATTTTTGGTTTAGCATTCCTTACTGGAGTGGTTTGGAATACGGCATCGATTTACTGGGTCTACAATGCCATGCATGCTTATTTAGATGCCTTCACATCATTGATGATCGCGTTGATTCCATTTACTTTGGCCCCTCTGTTGATGGCATTAGCTTTCCGACTTTACTATCAGATGAGGAAGAGAAACAATATTCTGCTAAGTTTTATGGGTCTTATCTCATTTTGGATAGCTTATGAATTTTTGCATCAATCTTGGGAACTTTCTTTTCCATGGATGACATTAGGCAATGGCTTTGCCAATTTCCATCAATTGGTTCAATGGTACAGCATCACGGGAGTTTATGGTGGTACATTATGGATTTGGATATCCAATGTTCTTATATTTTTATGGTATTGGCAAAGAAAAGAAAAGGTTGAGGTTTACAATCAAAAGATTATTTTAGGTGTACTTTCTGCTTGGCTTATTATTCCTGCTATAAGCTCCTTGATAATCTATAGCACTTATGAGGAACATGTCAACCCATCGGAGATTGTGACAGTCCAACCCAATATTGATCCATTCCAGAAGTGGGGAGCTATTACACCTGATGAACAACTTAAAATATTAACTGACTTATCACAGAAGGTCGCGAAACTGAACACTGAATTTTTTATTTGGCCGGAGACTGCAATTTCAGGTGATAATGGCATCAACGAGGATGAATTCAGGGAATATTCTCAATACAAGGATGTATTGAATTTTCTGGAGCCTTATCACAATGGGAATGTTCTTTCGGGCATTGAGAGTTATGTGATCTATGATGATCAAAAAACTCTGACTGCCCGGGCCATTGGCAATGTATTTTATGACAGTTTTAATGCAGGTGTTCTGATCGACGGAAGCAGTAAACTACAATTTTACCATAAATCGAAGTTGGTTCCGGGAGCTGAGAAGATGCCATTTGGGAAGGCTCTGTCGGTATTGACTCCTTTATTCAAACACTTCGGAGGTACTACGGGCGGTTATGGCAGTCAGGCAGAACCTTCCGTATTTTACTCGGCCAGTGGGATTGGTGCTGCACCTGTTATTTGTTATGAATCGATTTGGGGGAATTACGTGGCACAATACATAAAAAAAGGCGCTCAATTTATTGCCGTTATCACGAATGATGGCTGGTGGGGAGACACTTCAGGAAAGGACCAGCATCTTCAATATGCAAAATTACGTGCTATTGAGAACCGTCGTTGGGTGGTCAGATCAGCGAATACAGGCATTTCTGGCTTTATAAACCAACGTGGTGACATTGTGCAGAAGAGTTCATGGTGGGTTCCTACAGCTTTGTCACAGGAAATCAACCTGAATGAGGACTTGACTTTCTATACAAAATATAGTGATTTAATAGTCTATTTATCGTTCGTAACGAGCTTACTATCAATAGGCTTAATGATTGTCAGAAAAAAATAATTTGTTCCAATTTTTCCTTGTGAATCTTTATATTTGCCGCCATGCAAGTTTATTTTGATAATGCCGCTACCACAGCCTTAGATAAAGAAGTTATCGAGGTTATGGTACAAATGTTGAACGAGAATTTTGGAAATCCCTCGTCAATTCATGCCCATGGACGTGAGATGAAGACCATCGTAGAGAAGGCCCGAAGATCCGTTGCCAAATTATTGAACGCTTCACCATCGGAGATTTTCTTTACTTCAGGAGGTACAGAGGCGGACAATATGGCTATCGTACGTGCCATTGAGGCTTATAATATTACCCATGCGATCAGCTCACCATTGGAGCACCATGCTGTACTTCACACCTTGGAGGAGTTGGAGAAAGCTGGCAAGATCCATCTTGATTTACTACGAGTTGACTCAAAGGGTAATGTTGATTTAACCCATTTGGAAGAATTGCTATCCATCAATCCAAAAACATTCGTTTCTTTGATGCATGCCAACAATGAGATCGGAAATCTGACGGATTTGAAAAGAGTGAGTGAATTGTGTGAGCAATATAATGCCATATTCCATTCTGACACTGTTCAGACGATGGGCCATTATGCACATGATTTAGGTGATCTTAAGATTGACTTTATCACTGGTGCAGCTCATAAATTCCATGGTCCTAAAGGAGTTGGTTTTCTTTACATCAATGGACGCAACAAGATCAAGCCTTTGATTTACGGTGGTGCTCAAGAGCGCAACATGCGCGGAGGTACAGAAAATGTTTACGGGATCGTTGGTTTGGCCAAAGCCCTTGAAATTGCTTACGCCGAGATGAAAGAACATCAAGAGCACATTCAATCACTTAAGGATTACATGAGGGAAAAATTAGTTGAAGCAATTCCTGATGTTAGATTCAATGGGGAAATTGATGCCGATAAATCATTGTACACCGTGTTGAACGTTTCATTGCCATGCACTAATATGGGCGATATGTTATTGTTCAATCTTGATATCAAAGGTGTTTCTGCATCTGGAGGTAGCGCTTGTAGTTCTGGTTCAGACATTGGCTCTCATGTTTTAAAAGGTATCTGTGCAGATGCCACTAGACCTTCGGTAAGATTTTCTTTCTGTAAATACAACACCAAAGAAGAGATTGATTTTGTTGTAGAGACATTAAAAGAAATCTGCAATCATAAATAGAATTTTATTAACAATTTAAATAAAAGGGGTATTCATAAAGTACCCCTTTTTCATTATTTAACTTTCTTGAACTTGATCACCATATAACCATCACTATAGTTCAAAGCCATTTCTTTTTCATTCAATTCTAAAATTTGAAAATGCATCTCTCCGTTTTTGCCAAAATCAAGCATTAATACTCTATAATCTCTATCATAGCTCCAAGGAAGATTTCCGTTTGAATTTGTGCTAAAGTCATATAGTTTAGGATTACATTTATCATCAAAACTATTTACTTTGTTGATATCCTTATATTTAAAAGAATAGGTAAAGTTGTTCAAGATTTCAATTTCAAACATCTCCAATTTCTTTTCCCACACACTCACCTTTGTTGTACAAGGGCCTTCATACGATTCGTATTTCGTCAATTCTTTCAATTGGTTTACATCCGTATAAGATTTAGGATTATTGACTCCCAAAGGTTTAAACGAGTCGTCATAAAATTCATAGGCTTGCCATTTTCCATAGAGCAATTCTTCATCAGCTATTTCTTCTGGCATGTCATCATCGCCCTCATCGAGCAGATCATCTAAAAGTCCTTTACAGCTAATTATCATCATGATAATTACTGGAAAAATTAATAAGGTTAATTTAGTCTTCATGGTTAATAAATTAATTTGGTTAACCAAAGATAAACAGTTCAGAAACATTGGTAAATACCGAATCTTAGGTATATTTATTAGTTAATTTAATTATCGAATAATTATACAATAAAAAAGGAGGTATGAGACCTCCTTCCAGATTTACTTTTTAGAATTAATTGAACCGAATAATTATTAATAAAATGAAATCTTAGTTCTATTTGTGTGACTAGTTCCTATCTTTTTTATTTTTTCAGAATTATTTTTATTTTTTCATCATCGCCGTCATTGACTTCAAGTTCTAAGGTATTGCTAGAAATGTTCAATACTTTAAATTCCGTATCACCTGATTCCTTGTGCGTCAATGTTAATGTTCTTTTTACATCATTTTCTTTCCAAGTTTGGTTGCTTACGGTTTCTGCGCTTTTATCGTAAACTTTAGGATTGCAATTTTCATCATATCCATTGATTTTTGTTAATACATTTTGTTTTAAGATTGCGGATTTATCAGCTTTCAATTCAAGAGATAGCGAGTTAAATTTCAGTTCTACTTTTGACGCTTTGGTTGTGCAAGGCGCTTCGTATGAGTCAAATTTTATTGATTGCTTGATCAAATTAACATTTGAGAAATCAATTGGATTAGCGACCCCGTTTTGTTCTATTGAGCTAGCATATATTTCATAAGCGACCCAGTTTCCAATAAATAATTCTGGATCTTCAATAGGGTCTTCGTCATCCCTGTCATCGATTTCATCCAGCAATCCTTCGCATCCTACCAACATCATCATCAATATTGGGAAGATCAGTAATAATTTAGTTTTCATAATTTCTTTATTTAAGTTAAACAAAAATAAATTGTTTACCTTTTCAATTAAATACCTAAGTTTAGGTATTTATAAAGAAATTTTAACTATAAAACACAATACCATTAATTAAACTATTGTTTTTGAAGTTTTACAAAAATAAAATCCTGGTCTTTTTTCAATGCTAAGTGCATTTCTCTTTTGTCCAGATAATATATTTTGAAATTATTCTGTGAATCAGAAAGTGAGTCTCTTAAGTTTAGCGTAGCATTTTTAAGGTCAAGATCCCAATCCGCGGTTAACACTTGGTCATAACTTTCATCATATACGGCGTTTTGACATTTAGAGTTATAGGAGTTCATTTTATAGTACAATTTTTCCAATATCTCCGCTTTTCCATTCTCCATAAACTTAATCTTGAAATACTCCATTTTTTGTTCTACTTCACTTATTTTAGAAGGACAAGGATCTTCTTGCGATTCATATTCTATTAAATTGGAAATTTGGTTTACTTTACTGAAATCTAGGTTTTGATTTAAGCCTTTAGGATGGATATTGTTGTCATAATATTCATAAGCAGTCCATTTGCCAATTAGGGTTGTTGAATCAACCGCATCCACACTATTCTCGATCAAAATTTTGAATAGTCCACCAGTACTCCCTACGAGCAACAGCAAGATAGGAAGAACCATAAAAGATAGTCTGGTCTTCATTGTTAATAATTAGTATGTTAATAATTAGTGCTACCCAAAATTAAAGGTCATGAAATAAGCAATCAATACCTAATGCTAGGTATTTTTTTCTTTTTACTTATTATGCTTCAATAAATTGAATAAAAAAACCTGCTGAATAGCAGGTTTCTATTTTATTTTTAGGAGGACATATTTTTCGGCGAGATCGCCTTTAATTTCCTTACCTGAAAGATCGAGTTGATTCAGCTGATTTTTGGAGATCTTAAAGCTGTAATCAATGTTTTCTAAACTCAATATATCTTTATCTACTTTCCATTTTCCAGTACTTTCAAATATTTCGGCACTTTTACCGACATATTCGTATCTCATGGAATAATTTTTATTGTTGTCTAAACTTAGTACTGTTGCTATTGTTGTACAATCTGCACACGGAAGTTTTCCTTCATAGGTTCCTACTATGGCTGTACCTTTCACTGCATTATCTTCGGACGCAACAAGTTGATTAACATTGGATTTGTTATTTATACAACTAAACCCGAAAGTCAACATGATGAATCCAATTAAAATTAGTGTTAAGGCACGCATAATATTTCTTTATACTAAGCAAAACACAAAAAAAATACCACAAATTAAATTTTAATGAAATTTAACATTATTCATCTTCATCGAAGAGTCCACTTGCCATCATTAATGCATTTTTGAGTTCTCCCAATGCATGGAAATTTCTTTTTTGTTGCGCAATTAAAATTCCTTTTTCATAGATTTCTATTGCTTGGTCTTTCTCACCTTCTGACTCCAAGAATTTTCCAAAATGATAGTATGTACCTATATAATCTGGATGAATTTCAACCAATTCTTCGAATCCATTTCTAGCATCATCCTTATTCTCCAGTTTGACATGCTCCATGGTGAGCGCATATTTTAAAAAAGGATCATGTGGGCTTTCCTTTAAAAAGTTTTGTAATTGTTCCAATCTACTTTCCATGCCCAAAAATAATTATAATTTGGGAATGGATGTGAATGCAATACAGAAAAGAAATTACTATGCTAGCATAGAAAATGACAAATCCATGACTATTGATTTTTTGGCGGTTTTATTGAACGATTAAAAATTATATACAATTAAATCGTGTTTATATTTAAATTTCAATAACAAAACCATGATTTTATTAAAATTTTTATATTAATAAATTATTTGAGTTAGGGATAAAAATGCTGTTTTATGGCTTTGAAATGCTCCTTAATTAATGTAGGTTTGTGTAAAACGCTAGAATTATGAGAATATTAGTATGTATAAGTAATGTCCCAGACACCACTTCTAAAATAACATTCAGCAACGATAATACAGTTTTTAACAGTACTGGCATCCAGTATATCATTAATCCTTATGATGAGATTGCATTATCAAAAGCAGTTGAGTTATCAGAAGGCGGTCAAGGCACAGTTACGGTTATCAATGTTGGCGAGGCAAGTACAGAGCCAACCATTCGTAAAGCCTTAGCTATTGGTGCTGATGATGCAGTCCGCATCAATGCTCAACCACGTGACGCTTGGTTTGTAGCGAATCAAATTGCTCACTATGCAAAGGACCAGAATTTTGATTTGATTTTGACGGGTCGTGAATCCATTGATTATAATGGTGCTCAGGTCGCAGCTCTTTTAGGCGAGTTATTGAACCTTCCGTCTGTTTCTATCGCTAAGAAATTGAATATCCAAGGTACTGAAGCTACGATCGATCGTGAGATTGAAGGAGGTAAAGAGGTTTTGACAGTTTCATTGCCCGTTGTTGTAGGTACTGCTGAGGGCGTTGCAGAACCAAAGATTCCGAATATGCGCGGCATTATGGGTGCAAGGACGAAGCCATTACAGGTTGTTGAACCCATTGATGTTAATGAATTATCCAGCATTTCACGTTACGAATCTCCCGCACCTCGCAGTGCTGTAAAATTGGTGGATGATGTAGATCAGCTGGTTCAGTTATTACACAGCGAAGCAAAAGTTATTTAATTTATTTAACGTTAAGAAATTATCATGGCAATTTTAGTTTATATAGAAAATACAGACGGAACATTAAAGAAATCAGCCTTTGAAGCGGCATCTTACGCAAAAGCTATCGCTGATCAATTAAGTGATTCTGTCACTGCATTATCCATTGGAAATGTGGATAAATCAGAATTAGAAAAGTTGGGCAAATATGGTGTTTCCAAAGTATTGGATGCAAATCAAGACAAATTAAAAAGTTTTGTAAATAAGGCATATGCATCGATCATAGCTTCTGCAGCGAAACAAGAAGGTTCAAAAGTTGTCGTTCTTTCGAATTCCTTCAGTGGAAAAGGTTTAGGCCCTCGAGTAGCTGCAAAATTGGATGCGGGATTTGCTGATGGCGCCATCAACCTTCCTACTTTCAATGGTGACAGTATGGAAATCAAGAAAACGGCTTTCTCTAACAAGGCATTTGCGACCGAAGTTATCAATTCAGCGGTTAAGGTTATTGCTGTTAACCCAAATGCGTTTGAGGTTAAAGAAGTTGGTGGATCGGCCGATGTCGTTGATTTCACGCCAGATTTACAGGATCAGGATTTCAACGTCATGGTTAAAGAGATTGTTCGAGCTACTGACAAGGTTTCATTGCCAGAGGCGGAGATTGTTGTTTCAGCAGGCCGAGGATTAAAAGGGCCAGAGAACTGGGGCATGGTTGAGGAATTGGCGGATGTTCTGGGAGCTGCTACAGCTTGTTCAAAACCGGTATCTGACGCTGGTTGGCGTCCACATTCTGAGCACGTGGGACAGACAGGTATCGTTGTTAGTCCGAATTTATATATCGCGATTGGTATTTCGGGAGCAATCCAGCATTTAGCAGGAGTAAGTTCTTCAAAAACCATCGTTGTAATCAACAAGGATCCGGAAGCACCATTCTTTAAGGTTGCGGATTATGGTATCGTTGGAGATGCCTTTGATATCGTTCCGAAGTTGACAGAAGCGATCAAAAAGATTAAAAATAACTAGGAGTAACTAAACAATGAACGAGTGGCCTTGCCTAAAAAAACGCAGGGTCACTTTTTTTTTGCTTTTAATATTCCCATCTTTGTATTCACGTTAACGCGTTATCAATGAAGAAAATCAAGTTAGATATAGTAGGCTTGTCATATAGCCAGACGCAGTCTGGAGCATATGCACTAGTTCTCGGAGAGGTAGGAGGTAACCGAAGACTTCCAGTAATCATTGGCGGATTTGAAGCTCAATCTATAGCAGTTGAGATTGAGAAGATGACTCCCAGCCGGCCCCTAACGCATGATTTATTCAAATCTTTTGCTGAGACCTTCAAGATAAAATTAGAGGAAGTCCTGATCTATAATCTAGTAGACGGTATTTTCTTTGCCAAATTGATCTGTACAGATGGCACTCAAACCTCCGAGATCGATGCGCGCACATCTGATGCTGTTGCATTGGCGGTTAGATTTGAATGTCCTATCTATACCTATGACTTCATCATGAATACCGCAGGTATCGTGATTGAGGGCAATGATTTTGCCTTTCTTGAAAATATTGAAAACGTAGGCAGCTATAAGCAATCGGAGTCTTCGCCTGAAGAGAAAGAACAGGAACCCGTTGAAAAGGAGCCTGAAAAGAACAAACCATCTCCGTATGCTTCGTTAACACTTGAACAACTTGAAAAAACCCTGGAAAAGGCTATTGAGAACGAACAGTACGAGACAGCTGCCAAAATCAGGGATGAAATAGAAAAGCGAAAATCTTAATTTCTACCTATTACATCTAATAGCAAATATTACCATGCCTATTAAACTGAGGTTAACGATCATGAACTTCCTACAATTCTTCGTTTGGGGAGCATGGTTGATTACAATTGCGAACTATTGGTTTGGGACAAAGAACTGGGGTGGCACCGAGTTTGGCGCCATTTTCTCGACCATGGGTATTGCATCATTATTTATGCCCACCCTGATGGGTATTATTGCAGACCGCTGGGTCAATGCAGAAAAACTATACGCCGGTCTTCATCTTTTATATGCGGGCTGCTTAATTTACCTAGCACAGGTTCAAGATCCAGGATCATTCTTTACAGTTATGCTATTGAGCATGTGCTGTTATATGCCGACCTTGGCCTTGTCCAATTCTATTGCCTACACGGCTCTTAACCAAGGCAACTACGATCTGATCAAGAGCTTCCCTCCTATTCGAGTTTGGGGAACTGTTGGTTTTATCGCTGCTATGTGGATTACAAACCTGAGCGGAAGCAAAGCCACAGAAGGACAGTTTTATATTGCCGCAGGAGGATCAATCCTATTGGGCTTATATTCTATTGTTTTCCTACCAAAGTGTCCTCCACAAAGACATATCAACGAAAAGGCAAGTTTTGGGCAGATGCTTGGACTAGAGGCGTTCAAGCTTTTTGGGAACTTTAAAATGGCGATGTTCTTTATATTCTCCATGTTCTTGGGAGCAGCACTGCAACTTACAAATGCTTATGGTGATGTGTTTTTGGATGAATTTAAGTTCTACCCTCAATATGTAGACTCCTTTGTCGTGAAATATTCAACCATTATTATGTCTATTTCGCAGATATCAGAGACATTATTTATCCTTGCTATTCCATTCTTTTTGAAAAGATTCGGGATAAAGCAGGTTATGTTGATTGCCATGGTCGCATGGGTTCTGCGATTTGGTCTATTTGCCTATGGCAACCCCTCTTCAGGTCTCTGGATGATTATCCTTTCCTGTATCGTTTATGGAATGGCCTTTGACTTTTTCAATATCTCAGGTTCTCTATTCGTAGAGACCAATACCAACAATAAAATCCGTTCCTCAGCACAGGGCTTGTTTATGATGATGACAAATGGTTTTGGGGCAGTATTGGGTTCTTGGGTGTCTGGCTGGGTTATTGACAAGTTCTATACGCTCTCATTCAATGACAGCAGCTCTCTAGCGCAATTTCTGAACACAACCCCTGACAATGGTAGCCTGCAGTCGTTTATAGCCTCACGAGGCGTGACAAGCAGTGAAGGGGTATTTGACCAAGTCATCCACCTCAAAGATTGGCACCATATCTGGATCGCATTTGCAGTTTATACATTGATAATCGCGATATTGTTTGCAGTGTTGTTTAGACATAAGCATGAACAGAATTAACAGGATTGACCAGGATTGACCAGGATTGAACAGAATTAGCAGGATTCAGTAGGATTGAACAGGATTGAACAGGATTGAACAAAATTAACAGGATTAGCAGAATTCAGGAAGATTAAGCAGGATAAGAGAAATTAATTGCAGGTGCAATTTTTTATTCAGGAATAATATATAGTAAGACCTCCATGAAACAGGATTCATGGAGGTCTTTTTATTACACTGGGATTAATTCTTTACATTTTGTAAATTCTGATTAGTCATGCTTCATTCTGTCTATTCTGCAAATCCTGCTGATCCTGTTAATCCTGTTAATCCTGTTAATCCTGTTCAATCCTGTTCAATCCTGTTAATCCTGCTTTATTCTGATTAGTTTTGAAATTCAGGGATAAATAAAAAGACCGCCAGTTGGCGGTCTTCTTATCTGATAAACTATTTAAATATTATTCTTAGAAGTTGTATGAATAACCTAAGGTAAATGTTCTTCCTGGAGCTCTAAATAAGAACTCTTTGTTTTCAGAACCATAAGATTCATAATAACTTTTCTTTTCAGCACCTAAGATATTTTCTGCGCTTACACGAATACTACTTTTTTGAGCTTGACCTAATTTCTTTGTAAAATTAAAATTCAAACTATTAAAAGGTTGGACATACACATCAGAGTTCTTTCCAAAACCAACTACTTCTAGTGTTTTGCCTTGAACATTATAGAATAGTCCTGTTTCTAATCCCAATTTTGCACTATTGTAACTAAATCCCGCATTCACTAAATAAGGAGATTGCCCTTGTAATACTCTAGTATCTTTTATGGTTTCCCCTTCTCTAGCAAATTGCTGCCTTGATTGATATTCGCCACCATCTATTTTACTCATTTCAATTTTAGATTTTATTACCGAAACATTTACATTTAAGCTTAATCCTTGCAAATCTTCTGAAATAAATCCAAAATTCTTTCTAGCTTCAAATTCTAGTCCATATACCTCTGCGCTAGGAGCGTTTCTAGGGGTAAAATTTTCTGGTGATTCGAATGAGTATGCAACCAGTTCAATTGGGTCTTTAAATTTCTTGTAAAAAGCACTTACAGCAAACATCTGAGCGGCATTTCCAAACAATTCATATCTTAAATCAAGGTTATTGATATAGGTCGGCACTAAGTTTATATTACCTAAAAACATGACACCTGTTAAAAGATCTGGGATTTGCACTACAGAAAGTTCTTTAAATGAAGGTCGAGCTGTTGTTCTGGAATAAGAGAATCTTACGTTTTGATTATCTTTCACACCATAGATTAAGTTTACGGAAGGGAACAAATCTAGCTTATCAATAGTTTTTTTATTGTTGTATACTTCACTCGCCATGCTATTCGTACCATTAAAGAAAGTCATATACTTTTCACCTCTTAATCCTATGATAGCTCTCAATTTTTCCATTGGTCTGAATTCTGAAGAAACATATGCGGCAATTGTGTGTTGAGATGCATCAAATTGATTTTGAGGCTGCGATCTTCCACTAAAATAATAGCCTGCATTTTTTTCTACAGTCCAAATGTTATCAGGAGTTAAAATTAAATTTGGATCACCATTTAAATCCCTAGTATCAACATTTAGGTTCATGATTTGGTAGGTGGGGATGCTGTAATCTCTTTTCTTAAAACTATACAATCCACCAAATTTTAATTGAGCTGCATTATCAAACAATTGATGCTTTTTAGTGAAATCAATTTTATTAACAAGGTTAATTTCTTTTAAGTTTCTCCAGATTCTGTTTGGTAGACCTGCATCCGTATTTATTGATAGAGAACCATCGGAATTCTTTACAAACGTTGTTGATCTGATGTCCTTATCATTTACTCGAGAAATTGTAGGGGATACTTTCCATTCAGTAATAAAACTGGCATCCTCATTACTATGTTTACCACTTAGCAACAAATTAGTAACATTTCTTTGAGTATATTCAAGATTATTCTTTTGCGTATTTATTACGTTTGAAATTCTAGTTTCTTGATCAAATACCGCAGCACTTGATTGTCCGTTTGTAATACTCAAAAGATTTAATGAATATTTAGATCTTTCAGTTTTATAAGTCATACCCAATAAACCGGACAATAAAACATTATTAGATCCTAAGTTACCAAATTGTGTTCTATCGGGTAATATTTCAAATTCATTTCTTTCTTGAGGTTTTTGATATACCCCGTTTCTAAAGTTTTGATAGAATTCGGTAGAATTTCTATAATCTATTGAGGCAATTACTCCCAATTTATTTTCACCGACTTGAAATTGATTTCCATAGTTGAATCCTAGAGAGAAGTTCGGTAAACTTGTACTCATTTTAGGTGCCATCAGTGGATTAAATGATTTAGTGATACTTTCGATTCCACTGTTATCGGCAGAAGTTGGTCTCGGCAAATCATTACTTGGGTCCACATTCAATTTTCTATTTCCATCATCAAAGCCCAAGAAATCGGTTTTACCACCTTTATAGTTCAAATATTTATCATTAAAGGTCATATCTGGATTAGCTCCTAATGAGAAACTTACTCCCATTTGTTTTTGAGCAGGAAAATCTTTTGTAACAATGTCAACCACACCACCGGTAAAATCAGCTGGTAATTCAGCGGATCCTGATTTAATAATGATTACATTTTCTAATATATTAGTAGGAAAAATATCCATTTGAACTGTGTTCTTATCTGGATCTAATCCTGGAATATCCACACCATTTAAAATAGATTTAGAGTACCTATCCCCTAATCCCCTTACATATACATATTTTCCGTCCTGAACTGAGACCCCAGGAACAGCCTTCACCGCTGCAGCGATATCGGAAGATCCCGATCGCTTTATGGATTGTGATGACAATCCATCCATTAATACACCGGCATTCTTTTGCATATTCAAAATGGAAGTTTCAGTATTTTTTCTTGCCGAAACGGTTACAACAACTTCACTGATTGTATTTGATTCACTTGACAAAGTCACATCTACTTGAACAGTTTGACCTTGTTTCACGACAATATCTTTAATTTCTTTTGGAGTATAACCTAGATATTTTACAGATAAAGTGTGATTTCCTTCTGGTAGATCTAATGAATAATCTCCTTCGAAATCTGAGTTAGTTGATGATAAATTTGTTACTGACACTGTAGCATTAGCTAAAGGTGTGTTACCTGCATCATCACGAATTGTTCCGCTTACTTTTCCGGATTGGGCATTCGCTGCAAAAGATCCTAGAATAATAAACGATAATAATAAAGTAAGTTTAAAAACTTTAAGCATTTGTTTGTTGAAAAAAGGGATTGTTTAAAAACATCCGCTTTCAGAGAAGAAAGCGGATGGTAATTTGATATTGTGATTCTTAGAATGCTTTTTTAGATTTCGCAAAAGTCCAGTCAAATACTGAAACATTGGCTCCAACTTTAGCATCTGCGATTGCATTTAATGCTTTAGCGTTAGAAACAAATTTTGCTTCTTCACCTTTAGCATCTGTTATAAATTTATCAAGAGTTAATCCTTGAGGTAATAATACTTCCCAGTTAGAGAAAGTGATTCTTCCATTTTTTAATTCAGCTTGAGAATCAGCACCATTGATTTTCAATGAAGATCCAGCACCTAAATTATAAGCAAGGATATTTTTAAGGTTTACAATTACGCCATCTCTTAAATCGGCGATAAGACTAGTGTTGTTGTTGTTATTTATAGTAATATCTTCCATTGTAAAGCTTTTTTCAGTTGCTTTAGAACCTTCAGGACCATCTAATTCTAATGCTGAACCAGAATCTTTACCTTTAATAACTAATGCATTTTTAATAGTTCCTGAATAAGCTTGGTCAACATCTAAACCATCATCACCAGATGCCCAAGTAAGTAAATTCGTAGCATTTACTGATCCACCAAACCATTCAATACCATCATCTTGATTACCAACGATTTCGATATTGTCAATTACAGTGCCTGATCCCACTCCACCAAGAGTTAAACCATTGATTTCATTATCTTGTCCAATTGTTATACCACCGTGACGAATAGAGATATATTTCAATGATCCAGAATTATCTGCAGCGTCATCACCACCGTATTGTCCATAAGATTCATTTGCCGGAATACCTTCAATTTGCGCTGTCTTAACATCACCAGCCACTGAAATTGGAGCTTTACCTAAAACGATAACTCCACCCCATAAACCAACGTTTGCTTCTGTTAAGTTCGTACCCGCTTTCTCACCAGCTTTAATATTATCATCAACAGATGTAAAGATAATAGGCTTATCTGCTGTACCATTTGCAATTAATTTCGCACCTTGGTCAACAACTAATGCTGATGCATTTGCTTCTGTTCCTTGTGCCCCTTTAATAATTGTACCTGGTTCAATTGTTAATGTAGTTCCTTCAGCAACTACTACTTTTCCTTTCAAGATATAAATATTACCTGCCGTCCAAGTCTCATTTGCATTAAGCAAACCAGTTTTTTCAATATCTTTACCTGGTTCAGGTGTAGGAGTTACTGTATCATCGTCAGATGAACAGCTGAAAGTAATTCCCAATGAAGCAATTGCCAATGCAAAAAATAATTTCTTTTTCATTTATCTCAAATTTATGTTTTTTGTTGAGGCAAATATTGAGACATATTATTACTATCGGGTTAAGGATATGTTATCTTATTGTGAACACTACTTATGGTAGCGTTAATAATGTCTTAAAAACTAAAAAATTGTTAAAATTATCTTAATTGAATTAATGTTAAAATTGCAATGTAACAGTCAAACCTTAAGTTAAATTCGAATTAGCCAACTAATAGTGTTAATTTGCGGCAAAGAAATGTTATGAGCGATTTTGTACTAAAGACCTCCAATTTATCATATCAATATCCGAAGGGATCGAGATTATCTTTTCAGGATTTATTACTTTCCGATCAGCAGCACACTTTAGTCTTAGGTGATTCAGGTTCTGGGAAATCCACACTTTTAAATTTAATAGCTGGTTTTTCTTCTCCTACGAGTGGCGAAGTTATTATCAATGGTCAAAACTTGTATTCACTTTCAGGGAGTGAGCTTGATAAATTCAGGGCTCAGCATTTGGGTTTTATATTTCAAGAGGCGCATTTATTGAGGAATCTCACGGTTTCGGAGAATATAAAACTTGCGCAAAGCCTTGCAGGTCTCTCTGTTGATGCTGATGCTGTCAAAACATTATTGGAAAAATTGCAGTTGGGTGGTTTTGAAAACCGGAAACCAAATGAATTAAGCCGAGGCCAAGTTCAAAGGGTCGCGATTGCAAGAGCATTAATTAATAAGCCTTCCTTATTGGTTGCCGATGAACCTACGGCAGCACTGGATGACAAGAACACCTTTCTGGTAGTGGAATTATTAAAAGAGCTGGCGAAAGATCAAGGCAGTACCTTATTGATATCTACTCATGACAAAAGGTTAAAGGACGAATTCACAAACAATTATATTTTAGCTGCTCAATAAGATGAATACACTACAGTTAGTTTGGAAAAACATTTCGCAACAGTGGGGATCTACCTTATTAAGTATTATCCTGACGGCATTTGGTGTTGCTATTTTAGTGAGTATCTACATTACGAGCGATACTTTTGAAAAACAATTGGACAGCAACAGTAAACAGGTTGATTTGGTTGTAGGCGCAAAAGGTAGTCCGTTACAATTGATTTTGAGTTCACTTTATCATGTTGACAATCCTACAGGAAATATAAAATTGGCTGAAGCAGAGAAATTGATGGATAACCCATTTATTGAAAAAGCGGTTCCAATTTCTTTGGGGGATAATTTCAAGGGTCATCGGATCGTAGGTACAGACACGAGTTTTATGAGTTTGTATGATTTGCAATTGGCAGACGGCCGTTTATGGGACAAGAGCTATGAAGTTGTAATAGGGAGTGAAACCGCCAGGAAGAATAAACTAAAAATTGGTGATCAAGTTCATGGCGCACATGGTTTGGCAGAGAATGCTCATGTTCATGAAGATCATCCATTTACCATTGTAGGAATTTTAAAACCTTCTGGTTCTATTGTAGATAACTTATTGTTATCGAATTTGGAGAGCGTTTGGGATATTCATGGAATCGGTCATGAGGATCATGATCATGAACATGAAAGTGATCATGACCACGCAGAGCACAATCACGATGGACATGACCATGACCATGAAGCAGCAGCGTCTGCCGCACACAATCATGACGATCACGACCACGACCACGATCACGACCATGACCACGATCATGCACATGAAAATCAATCAGCTGTCCCACAAAAGACTACTGAAGATTCATTGGTTACGGAACGACCAAGAGGCGATGTCTTTGTAAAGAGTATTGCTGATGATATTGTTCAGGACAAGGGCCTAGAGATTACAGCGTTATTAGTTAAATTCAGCAGTCCTGCAGCGATTGGTGTTGTTCCCAAACTGGTTAACCAGTCTACAAGTATGCAAGCTGCATCGCCTGCATTAGAAACTGCACGTTTATTTTCCTTAATGGGTGTAGGTATTGATTCTCTTGAAATTTTGGCATATATCATTATGATCATTGCTGGTTTAAGTGTGTTCATCAGTCTTTACAATGCCCTAAAGGACAGAAAATATGACCTTGCCATCATGAGGACACTAGGAGCAAGCAAGATTAAACTATTCACGATGTTAATTGTCGAAGGATTGGTGATAACATTCATTGGCGGGATATTAGGTTTAATTATCGGTCATATAGGATTGTATTTGATCAGTACACAGACCAGTGAGAGTGCTGACTTTATTCAAGCATTCCATATATATAGTAAAGAATGGTTAATTTTGTTGACTGCTTGTTTAATTGGTGTGATTGCATCATTAATTCCGGCAGTTAAAGCATATAATACAACAATTTCTACCATTTTAGGTAACAAGTAACGATGAAGAAGATATTATTTACGGTATTTATTTTAATGATGACAGTGAGCTTTTCAAAGGCTCAGATTGGTAATTATAATGAGGCTC
Organism: Sphingobacterium sp. 1.A.5; assembly: GCF_002734235.1. Lineage (NCBI taxonomy): Bacteria > Pseudomonadati > Bacteroidota > Sphingobacteriia > Sphingobacteriales > Sphingobacteriaceae > Sphingobacterium > Sphingobacterium sp. 1.A.5. The sequence continues at coordinate 212,071 of NZ_PEBA01000063.1, read as the reverse complement.
AGGTTCCTGATCATACGCCTATGATGAACAGCACCTGGGAAGCCATTGACAAGATGATGTATAAGGTTTCCACGGTAGGCAACAAAAAAGTTTATACTCCATCCTATCCTGCTCCATTAAAGAAATTAGAGAACACAGTTGTTGAGCTTCCGGGCTATATGGTTCCTTTGGTCAGTGGCAGAAACCACAGCACTTATATGTTATCGGTTTTGCCGATCACACAATGTCAGTTTTGTGGTACGAATGGCATTCCGCCAATGGTTGAGATTTTCATGAAAAAAGGGACGGTGAAATTCACGGACGAACCTATCAAGATTAAAGGGAAGATGAAATTCAATCCTGAACCATTGAAAGGAAATGCTGAGATTCAGATTGTAGATGCTGAGTTGATCAATTAACGGTTCAAGAGCGCAATTTCGGTACACGCATAAAGAGCAGCCGTTTCTGTACGCAGTCTAGCTTCCCCCAAGGAAACTGGTATAAATCCTGCAGAAATGGCTTTTTCTATTTCCGAAGGTGAGAAATCCCCTTCCGGTCCTATTAAAATCAAGTATCTTTTATTGGGTTCAAATATTTGATTGAGATATTTCTTGTCTTGATCTTCTTCACAGTGAGCTATTGCTTTATTGAGATCAGTCTCTGCTTCTATTTTTTTCAAGAAGGCATCCAACGACACAGCTTCATTCAACACCGGCAAATAAGCTTTTAGAGACTGTTTCATTGCTGAGATGATGACTTTGTTCAATCGTTCGGTTTTGACCTCCTTACGCTCTGAATGTTCGCTGATAATTGGGGTGATTTCTTGGATTCCAATTTCTGTGGCTTTTTCAAGAAACCATTCTATACGGTCGATATTTTTTGTTGGTGCAACAGCAATATGCAAGTAAGATCTTGATTTTTGGTATTCTGGAACATGTGAAATGATTTTCAGCTGAGTTCTTTTAGGATGAGCATCAGCGATTTCAGCTTGGTAGAAACCGCCAATTCCATCAATCAAATGGACCTTGTCACCGACGTTCAATCTCAGAACACGCACTGCATGTTTACTTTCTTCTTCAGAAAGCTGAAAGGAAGATTGTCCGGGATTTAAATCAGCTGTGTAAAATAAATGCACTTTATCAAAGTTTATTCATCATCATCATCGTTTGGTGTTTCGATGAGGTCTAATTTTACAAATTCAATATTCTGTTGAGTTTTCTTGATAATGGTAAATCTATATCCCAACTCTTCAGTACTATCGCCGACATCTGGAATTTTCTCAAATAGATGAGACACCAAACCGGCTACGGTATCATAATCGGAACTCTCAGGCAATTCTAACGGAAGGTATCCATTTGCATCATGTACCGAAGCACCTGCATCGACCATAAACTCTGATTCAGAGATTTGCTCTACCACTGGAGTTTCTTCATCGTATTCATCTTGGATCTCTCCCACCAATTCTTCTACAATATCCTCCAGAGTAACCATCCCTGCGGTTCCACCAAATTCGTCGAGTACGAATGCAATCTGTATTCTCTTTTGCTGAAACTCAGTCATCAAATCATTGATTTTCTTGGTTTCAGGGATAAAATATGGTTTACGCATGATATTTTTCAATATCACAGGTTTACCTTTGACGATAAGAGGTAGGATATCTTTCGTATGCACTACACCAATAATCTGATCGATATTGTCATCGTAGATTGGAATACGGGAGTACCCTTCTTCCGTAACGGTATTAATAAATTCTTCTGCAGTATCATCTTTATCTACTGCAACAATTTTGGTCCGCGGGACCATAATGTTCTTTACGATCCTTTCATTAAAATCGAACACATTTTTTATGAGTTCGTGTTCAGCATTGTTCAATGCACCACTTTCTTTTCCTTTTTCCAATAAGTACTGGAGTTCTTCGGATGAGTGGCTTGCTTCATGCGCACTTACTTGTATTCCTATCAATCTCAATAGGAAGTTTGCGAAACCATTTAGCAACCAAATAATCGGTCTGAATATATAATAGAAAAACTGCAGTGGCAGTGCTATTTTCATTGTTGTAGCTACCGGTTTTTGGATAGCGATGGACTTTGGTGCCAATTCACCAAATACGATATGTAAGAAGGTAATGATACTGAATGCTAGGACATGTCCTAGGTTTGTAGCTAATTTCCCGGTAAGTTCGACGTTGAATAATCCGAAGATTTGATGTACAATTTGCGTCATTACGGCCTCACCTACCCAACCCAGGGCTAGGGATGCCAATGTAATTCCCAACTGTGTTGCAGCGAGATAGCCATCGAGATGGTCTGTAATACTTTTTGCGATTTTGGCTACTTTGCTTCCCGATTTGGCTTGTAGTTCGATTTGAGAAGCACGGACTTTTACAATAGCAAATTCAGCTGCAACGAAAAAACCATTTGCCAGCACTAAAAAGATAGTCCAAAAAATATCAATTGCCATGATTTAGGTTTTTATTAGCGAATTCTTTCTTGTATAATTCTAAACTCTCTAATATAACATTTTGAGCGATAGCTCTTCCACTAATTTTGTTAATAATAACTTTTTTTTCTTCAAGACCTTTATATTCTTGAAAAAAATGCACGATTTCCTTCATGGTTTGAGGTGGTAATTCGGAGATATCGTTGATATGGTTATACTCCATATCATTCTTAGCCACAGCAATTATCTTGTCATCTTGATCACCAGAATCGGTCATGCTCATCACTCCTATTACTTTAGCATCCACGAGGGATAAAGGCTCAAGATCCACTGAACATATCACAAGAATATCCAATGGATCTTTATCGCCACAATAACTTTGAGGAATAAATCCATAATTAGCTGGATAAACCATTGATGTTTGGATCACCCGATCTAATTTGATCAATCCCGTTGTCTTATCTACCTCATATTTTCCTCTAGTTCCTTTTGGGATCTCTATCACTGCTGTCACAGTTTCCGGCGTATCCTTACCTGGTGACACTTGATGCCAAGGGTGTTTATCTTGAGCTAGTCCAATAAGGCTAGAAAACAGCAAGGCTAGAGAAAGAAAAAATGAGCGGTTCATGATAAGGTTTATTTGTTCCTTATTTCTTTATCGTAAAGTTCGATACTTTCCATGATGATGTTCTGAGCATAAGCGCGACCATAAAGGTTTTCGATAGTCACATTCTTACCTTCAAGAGCTTTATAATCTTGGAAGAAACGAACAATTTCTTTCATAGTGTGAGGAGGAAGTTCTGATAAGTCGTTGATATAATTCACAGACATATCATTCTTCGCCACTGCAATAATTTTGTCGTCTTGTTCCCCATTATCGATCATATGCATTACACCTACCACTTTGGCTTCGATCATACACATTGGGTAAACATCAACTGAGCATAAAACTAAGATATCCAAAGGATCTTTATCGTCGCAATAAGTTTGAGGAATGAATCCATAGTTAGCTGGATACATTACAGATGAGAACAATACACGGTCTAATTTGATTAGTCCACTGTCTTTGTCGATTTCGTATTTTGCTTTAGAACCCTTAGGAATTTCGATAATGGCATTTACGGAGTTAGGCAAGTCCTCACCAGGAGACACTTGATGCCAAGGATGTTGTGTACTCATTAAATAATTACTGTTTGTTTATTTCGTTTTTCGTTTTTCTATTTTTCAACCACTTTTTAAGCAGTGCAATTGCTATCGGTAGGAATGCAATGACTATCAATCCCACGATTATATATTCTACATAATCGATTATCCATGGGAATTTGACTCCTAAATAATACCCAGTCAGTGTCAATAAAGACACCCACAATAATGCACCTAGGATGTTATACATGACGAACTTCTTGAAATTCAGCTGTACTACACCTGCGAATATGGGTGCAAATGTACGAATTATGGGTACAAATCGTCCAATTATTAATGCTGTTCCTCCATATTTCTGGAAAAACTCTTCGGCCATGATTACATATTTTCTTTTGAAAAGTATGGAATCCTTCCGTTTAAACAGCATTGGGCCGGTTCGATTCCCGAACCAGTATCCTGCAAAATTGCCTGCTATTCCTGCGCCAAGAATTCCGAAATACAATGTAACAATGTCCACATCGATTTTGTTAAGGGCACAGAAGAGTCCTGCTAAAAATAATAAGTAATCACCCGGGAGGAAAAATCCGAAGAAGAGGCCGGTTTCGGCAAAAACAATAAGACATACGATGTAAAATCCACCGTGACTTAAGAGATATTCAGCATCTAGCAATTGTTGAAAAGACAACAAGTATTCTTGCATAGTAATTTATATTTCCCGCTTATTCGAGTTAAGCTGGGTTTGTTATTGTTGAAATAGCATCACGGATTGTATCCGCGATTGTTGTCATTGTTTCCTCAGAAAGTGTCAGTTTTGGTTTCTCAAAGTTCATGTCATTGACATGGTTGAGAGGAATCAAATGAATATGTGCGTGGGCCACTTCTAGTCCTACCACAGCAACCCCTACTTTCTTACATGGAAATGCTTGTTTGATACCTTGTGCTACTATTTTAGCGAACACCCACATTCCCATATATTCATCATCATTGATATCAAATATATAGTCGGTTTCTTTCTTTGGAATTACCAGGACGTGACCTTCAGTTAGTGGATTTACATCTAAAAAAGCTAAATAATCATTGCTTTCGGCAACTTTATAAGCAGGTATCTCTCCCGCGACAATTTTAGAGAATATGGTTGACATAAACTATAGTTCAATTTCGTGAGTAACAAAGATAATAAATTTGCGCAGATATGAACAGGAAAATGGATAGCATTCGGGTTGGCTGACTCAAAAAAGCGGTTTACAACGACTTTTATTACATTAAGCCAACGAAAGTTAATTATTATTTAACAAAAAAGCCCCTCTGTTAGTTCTAAGCTTTGTTCGCCATCAGCAACTGATTGTTATTTTATCAAGAATGCTTAGTATAACAAATTGGATAAAAAACCTAGTAGAACTAGGTAGCAAAAGATCATAATTAGTTCATGCAAATAAAAAAACATAAAAAGGGTTTTAAAATAATCCTTATGCTTTTCAAAATTTGCTTTTAATAATTATTAACAAACTTTATTTATTTCTTACATAAGAATACTGTTCTAAGACAAAAAGTAAATATTTGCCCAAGGTCTTTTTATGTTTCCGAGAAATGGTAAAGCTGAAATTTGTTTCAAATCCTTTATAAGGATTAACTTTTGAGTTAAGCTCATGCCAAATTTTTTCCCATTGACTATGGATTTTAGCATCACTCAATGTTTTAGATGCCAAGTAAGCACATTCCCAATGTTCTTCATTTTGAATAAATGATTCTTTTACATCATTAACGTTCAAAAAAAGAACGTCATGTAATTTTACAATTTTCTCTCTATAATATGACCCCATAAATTTATTCAACTTTTATGAATCTATGAATTCATTCTTCTTTCAACTTTTATAATCTCCCATTCACTTTCAATTAATAAAGCTGTTATCTTCCAATTATACTTTTGATAATTAAATAAAAATGAAAATCTATTTACATTAATATTATCCGTTAATCTATTTAAAGTTGGTACTGCTAATCTAGCAACTTCTTCATCAGTTAAATTCTTCATTTCACAAATTTTATTAACTAAATTACTAAATTTTTTAGTAAATAAAGTTTCGAGTTTTCAACATTTGTTTGATTGGTAATTTATCATCACAGTTACTTTTGGATGTAGAATGAAATAGTGAATGTTTCTCTACTACAACTATCACCAAATTCATCACTGAAGGGGTGAAGGGGAAACATTATCATCAATTGTTTTTTCTACATCGTTTTCCAAGAATTCCAAATAATCCTAAGTTCTAATTTTATTCTAAAATTGATTTTAAAAATCAATTTTCCTTCAAAAATTCTGCAAAATAAATAACCCCGTTTAAATAACTTTAAACGGGGTTTGAATTTCTTGATAATGTCATGGCGGTTATGGCATACCGCACATAACCTTTATATTGTTATCTTGAGATTTCTAAAACTTCTAGCTCTAATTGTCCTGCAGGCACTTCTACGGTCGCGACATCTCCTACCTGCAATCCCAGAAGACCCTGGGCAATCGGTGATTTTACGGATATCTTTCCTGCCTTCAAATCAGCTTCCGTTTCCGATACCAACTGATAAGACATTACTGCGCCATTCTTTTTGTTCTTGATTTTCACATACGACAATGCCAACACTTTAGATGTATCCAAGTTTGACTCATCGATTATTCTAGCTGTTGCCAAAACCTCTTCTAATTTTGCGATTTTAGCTTCATGAAGACCTTGGGCTTCTTTTGCTGCATCATATTCAGCATTTTCAGAAAGATCACCTTTATCTCTTGCCTCTGCAATTGCTTTAGCAATGTTCGCACGTCCTTCTGTTTTTAGGTATTGTAGCTCTTCTTTTAGCTTTGTTAAACCTTCTTCTGTGTAATAAGTTACTTCTGCCATAATCTTAACCTTTTACCCTCTTTTATAGTTTTCTAATTTAATTAATTAACAAAAAAAAAGACAAGACCACACTATCCACTAATAGGACAACATGGTCTTGCTCTTCTGACGAAGTTATATAATTTAATTCAATAAACCAAATTTCTAACTTACATCCTCATTTTCTTCATTTATGAATCTGTATCCCAGTCCACGGACCGTTTGAAGGTAATGTGGTTTGTCTGGATTTGTTTCAATTTTCTTTCTTAAACGCACGACGTGCATGTCCAATGTTCTGGTATTTACATTGGAGCTGTATCCCCATACTACTTCCATCAATTCTTCACGGGTGATATCTCTACCTTTATTTTGCAAGAAATGTAGGAGTATCCTGTTTTCGAGTATAGTAAGTTCGATTTTTTTACCGTCCCTTACCAAGGAATGTACATTGGGATGGTGTTCAGTATCGCCAAAATGATAGACTTCATTTTGTGTTTTAGGCACGAAAAACCTTACTTTATTTTCGATCATAGCGACTAAAACATCCATATTGAAAGGTTTAGTGATATAATCTGTTACTCCATAGCTATATGCGTCAATTTTATCGATATCTTGGGATTTTGCAGTCATCATAATGATGATATTTTCAAATCCTGCTTTTCTCACTGACTCACATACATCTATTCCTTCTTTTCCTGGCAACATCCAATCAAGAAGTACAATATCTGGTTTTTGGTCCAGAATGATTTTTTCGGCTTCTAAACCATCACTGCATTGAATTACTTGAAAATTTTCAGTTTGGAGACGATGGCTGACCAAAAACCTTAGGTTGTCATCATCTTCTACAACGGCAATAGTTATATCTTTGTTCATAGTATTCTATACATTATTTAGGAAAAACTAACGTAAAAGTGGTGCCTTCGCCTTCGACACTGTTTACTTTAATTTCTCCCCCCATAAATTCAGTAATCTCTTTACAAAACGCTAATCCAAGCCCTACGCTTCCGCCTTGATTAAATTGATTCTTTACTCTGTAAAACTTCTTAAAAATATTTTTAAGTTCGTTTTTGTTAATTCCAATCCCTTTATCACTAAACTTCATGATGAAGTGTTTTTTCGATTGTTGTACACTAATATCAATAAATTTTCTCGAAACTTCTGAATATTTATAAGCATTATCGATTAAATTCTGAAACACGGAATTCAATAAAACTGGATCTGTATGCATTTTGCTATTGACATCGATGTCATACGTCAGCACTAAATCCGGATACTTAATTCGTGTACCTTCGAATATCTCCTCGCAAAAACTGTTCAAATCAATGTATTCTCCTTTAAATTTTAATGATTTATTTTCTATTTGCGTGAAAGACAGCAACTTATTCATTAAATTATTTAACTTGTCTGCTTCTTGATCTAGTATCTTACCATACATTGTTCTTTCTTGATCGCTCAGATTTTCTGCACTTCTGATATTATTCCCTGCGATTTTTATCACACTGACCGGAGTTTTGAACTCATGAGTAAGGTTATTGATAAAATCATATTGCAATTGAAACAGCCTACTATTGATTGAAATATTCCTATAAATCAAATAAATTATCAATAATAAAATTAAATATAATAATGATACTCCCAACACAACTGGAAAAAATCTTCTATTAATTTCACCTCTAAGGAATTGTTCGGAGGAATCAAACTGCAATTTATATTCAGACAATGCACCTGGCAGGGGCATATCAGTTGATAAAAATGCTTTTTCTTCCATTACATTAGGATCCGCTATCGCTTTAATTCTTATGTTTTCATAGAGTCTTTGCTGATTGTTAACGATTTTTATTTTCTGCGGGTTCACTTTATATACGAACAAATCCTGGTCAAACGCTACAGGGGCAGCCATAGAAGCGGTATCATCCATCAGGGATTTATATGCCCTTAGGGTATTTACTCTCGGGATATTCAGGTACGTAATCTTTCCAGGGACCGTATTATAGAAAATTCTATAAATATCATTTTCGCTCAATGATGTTGAATCGTCCAATACATCAAGGAAGTTCACCATTTTAATGGCCATATTATTGAAATCATCCGAGGTTGGCCTGTTGTCAATGGCAGACACGCTTTCGCGCACCAACTTATTTTCTTCATTTAGCTTAAAAGAGAAAATAGATCGAGGATAGATCAGCAAATTTTGAAACCTTACCCCACGAACGGCTGGATTTTGATTGGTAAACAAGACGTCATAAAACACCACCTCATCCACAAAAGGGTTTTTTCGGAGGATTTTTTCCGAATAGCTTACTGCATGTACAGAATCTAAATATCCTTGATAATTGGAAACTTCGGCGATATCATTATTGAAAAAACTATTGAAAGGTTTTAATGTTGCGTCAAAGACGTCAACTTTTCTATTATAGAATTCAGACTCCACGAAGTTTGACATCATGGTCCTTGCCAGGAAGACAGAGATGATGTATAAAACTGTCAAAAAAGCCAAAAAGGCCACCAATAGGCCTATGTTTTTCCTGTATTTGCTTGCTTTTTTAACCATTCTATTATTTCAGGTATTGCGCCAAGAACTTATCGATTTCCTGATAATATTCGACTACATTTTCTTCATTTCTGAATCTCTTTCCTTCCTCTTTCTTGAAAATATACCGCACTGGAATCTCGTTGCTTTTCAGTTTTCCTACAAACTGGTTTGCATCAGTTACAGAGCTGTATTTATCCTTGCCCCCTTGGAAGAATAAAACAGGGATTCGAACTTTATCAGCATGGAATATAGGAGAAATTGCTTGAAAAAGCTCGGGTTCTTTTTCTGGATTACCAATTATTCTATAGAAAAGTTGCACATAATGTTTGAGGTGTGGCGGAATTTCTCTGAAATAGGTAAACAGGTTGCTATATCCTGATGATGAGATAGCACATTTGTACAATGATGGATCGAAAGCTGCGGCATATAAAGCGGAATAACCTCCAAAGCCAGTTCCCATAATAGCGATTTTATCTTTGTCGGCGATTCCTTGATGGATCAACCAAGCAACACCATCCGTGATATCAGATTGTATCTTTCCACCCCATTCCTTGAACCCCGCTGTCCAAAATTCTTTACCATACCCAATTGACCCTCTATAATTAACTTGAAAGACAGTATATCCTCTGTTTGCCAAGAATTGTACTTCAGGATCAAAGCCCCATTCTGCACGTCTATTAGGACCATCATGAACCAAAACTACAACAGGACTATTTTTTCGCTTTCCTTTAGGATATGTGATGTAAGCGTGAATGTCTTTATTATCTCTAGAAAGGAAACTCACCTCCTCCATTTGGTTAAATTCCAAATTTTTCAGTTTCGGATTTTCCTCATTCAGCAATTCTAATTTGTCTTGGGATTTATTGTAATAATATGTTTCACCCGGATGTATATCGCTGTAAATCCTAACGACAAAGCCGTTTAAACTGGTATCGCTATCTAAGAATCCTATTTCTGAATCAGCAAATTTCTTTTTGAGTTTTTGATAAACCTGCTCATATGAGGCATTGAAAATTTTCTTTTGGTATTTATCGATAAAAGAGGTGGTGTACAGCATTTCTTGCAGATCAGCCGAATATCCTTCAGCACCTAAATCCCCCATTTTATTTTCATAGATGCTTCTGATTTCTTTTCCATTTTCAGCGTCAAATTCGACGAGCGCCATTTTATCTCTGTTTTGATTTGACAAAGCATATACATTTTTGTCTGAATTTTTGACAAATCCTAATGGCACGAAGATGGTTTCAAAATCATTTTTCATAACTTCTTTAAAAGGGAGTCCATCATTTTTCCTGTAAAGAAGTGATTCTTGGACACTGTCACTTGTGAGTGCAATTCTGACTACTCCATCTGGTGCCCCTACCCAATTCATTACATTTCCTGGATTTTGGTGTATCATTTCAGGTTTTCTTCCATCCAAGAACACCCGGTATAAATCAAACAAGGATGAATCTCTTTTGTTCATTCCCACCAATAGGCTTCCATTCTTTTCTACGATAGGATACACCCATCTCAGCCTTGATTTTTCTGGGGCGAACAATGCTTTTCTATTTTCGGTTTCAACATCAATCTGAAACATCCTTAAGCTATCGGATGAAGATTGGGTATTTGAGAAGATGATTTTTTTGTCATTCAACCAGAAGAAACTTTGCACATTCAAATTCACTTGATAGGTAAGTTGTTTTGATGAATCGGGTTGTTTGAGATCTAAAATAAAGATGTTTTTGCAGTGATCATGAATTCCTAAATAGGCTACTTTGCTTCCATCAGGAGACAACCGAAAAGAAGTCCGTTCAGGTTTAACAAAGAAATCCTCAATAGGTATAGTCTTTTGACTATTCTGTTCTTGCTTACACGAAAGAATTACCAACAACACTAACAGAACCGAGAACAAGTTTTTTAAATTCATTCTATTTTTTTAGTCACTTATCAAATATTAAAAAAAAATACTGTAAAGTTCCTTTTGCAACCTTAATTTTACAGCTTAATCCAAGCATCAATAAATATGTATCTATACAATGTTTCAATCATTATCGAGGATTCGGTTCATCAAGAAATTGTTCAATGGACGAAAGACTTGCTGAACGACAACCCAGATTATTCCATAAAACTATTAAAAATGATGCATTCTCCACATGAAGGACAGACATACTGTCTTCAGACTGTTGTTAATAGCGAGGAAGAAATTGAGAGGGTTAAGGATGGCATTATTCAAAAACTTCAGGAATATATCACATTGCATCATGTAGAGAAGGCTTTTCTTTTTGATAGCATTATGCAATACATCCCCCATAATTAGCCTTTTAGGTCAGCACTATTTTTTCTTTCACCATATAATCTAGGGTCAAACGACACTTTAGGCGAAAGGTAATGTAATAATACGAGTCTTGAATACCTGTAGTTGAAAGGCGCAAAGATGACAATTGCGATAAATAATACCGCTATATACAACCAAGGGGATTCGCTGTGGGTAATAAATGCTGTTGCTAGGGCCAATGTTAGGACTTCAGCCACTGAAAAGGCGTAACTGACATACATTGCAGCATAAAAATATCCAGGTTCAATTTCGAACTTAAAATTGCAGTGGGGACAGAATTCATGCATTTTTTGTCTTGAAAGGCCATATGCTGACCCTGAATACATGTTTCCAGTTCTGCATTTTGGACATTTACTTTGAAATACAGCCTGTAATTTTGATATCATAATTATTCTTCAGTCTGTTTTGCAATTTTGAGTGAATTGGTATTTTCTGTGTTTCTGAATTTTTTGTACCACAGAAATCCTACACCAGCAGCTATCATAAATGGCATTGCCAATAGAAAAAGAATACCATCGTTTAAGCCTTTACCTTGTGTGTTGCCTTCCTGAGTACTGTTTTCAGCATTCAATGTACACATAGCACATTGTGCTACAGTAGCACTGGGCACTGACAACAATGTTATACTCAACACAGTAGCCACCAGACTTAATTTCAATTTTTGAATGAAACTCATAGCACAAAGTTAAAGTAATTAAACTTAATTTCTAAATATCTCCTTTGAGCAATACGTTAAATTTTTCCCAGAATCCATCTTGAGGGAGTGGGGCTTTGATGTTCATTGGTTCATCCTTGATGGGATGGACAAAGCTCAGGGATCTAGAATGCAGGCATATTGTTCTTCTGTGACTACCTCGTTGATAGCCATATTTATTATCACCGACGATTGGGCACCCCATAAATGCCAATTGACTTCTGATTTGATGTGTACGTCCAGTCACAGGGTTTACTTTTAACAAGTAGTAACCTTCTAATTGTCCTACTACTTCATAGGATAATTCGGCGAAGCTTCCATTCTTGACTTCACGGTCATAGGCTTTAGTGATCATTTTTTTTCGATCCCTCAACAACCAATTTTTAAGGGTTCCTTTCATTTGTGGTGGTTTTTCACGTACGAGTGCCAAATATGTTTTTTGCACTTTTCTATCGTGAAACAACCTATTCATGCGATCTAATCCTTTGCTAGTTTTCGCAAACAATATCATACCGCTAACAGGTCTATCCAATCTATGTATAACACCAATAAATGCAGCATTTGGCTTGTTGTATTTTTTGGCAACGTAGTCTTTAACCATATCCTCCATAGAAGTATCGCCAGATACATCCACTTGTACGATATCTCCACCACGTTTGTTGATTGCTATAAAATGATTGTCCTCGTAAAGAACATCCTTGTCTGTAATATTCATAATGCTTATAAAAAAAGCGTCCTTTGCAGACGCTTTCTAATATTAATTTTTTAGAAGTTCAAAATTACTTAATTGAATCTTGAGTTGCTTCTGCTTCTTCTTTTGCTTTTTTCTTGAAAAAACCTCTCAAGAGGAAGTTACTTTGTAGTGCTTCCATATTTTGATCTAATTTTTCAGTGCTTAGATTAAGGTTTTTAAGTATTTGTCTGATTTCATCTGCTGCTGCAGGATCATTAGTCAATACACCAATTGCATTGTCCTTATCATTCAACCTAGCTGTAGTTTGGTTTAAATTAGACATCAAAGCAGACGCTGTTTGAGTTACTCCTTGTAACTGCGCTGCTGACTCTCTTAGACTTGCAAACACGGCTGTGTCTGTTGACAATTCATGAATCAACCCTTGATTGCTATTTAATTTATTGGTCAAAGTAACGAGGTTATTTACAGCTTGGTTAGCTTGGGACATAGTTCCATTCAATGTATTCACGGATTGCTTCAAATTATTTGCAATTGTTTCATCCGTCATTAATGCACCTACCGCACCCTTACCTTCCAACATACTCTTAGAAAGTGCTGCAAAATTCTTTGTTATTTCGACTAGGTTCTCGTTATTGACTTGCAACGTTGCTAACATGGCATCCATACCGCCAGAAACACCTGACTTAATTTCATCGCCGTCCTGAATTTGTGGAAATGTTTCCGTTCCACCTACTAAGCTGATAATTGCATTTCCAATCAATCCATCAGAACTTAATGTTGCGATAACGTCTTTTCGTATGAATTTGCTCGATTTTTCTTCGACATTCATAACTACACGTACATTTTCTACGCTTTCAAAGCCAATTTCTTTAATAATACCGACTTTTACTCCTGAAAACCAAACGTTGTTGCCTACCTTCAATCCTTTAACGTCTTTGAAATACGTGGTTACCGTAAGGTTTTTAGAGAATTTGTTTTGCTGAGTACCAATTACCAAAATCCCTGCAACCAAAATGATTAACCCAATGAAGGTAAACAATCCCACTATGATTGATCGTTTTCTTTCTGATGCTGCCATATATTTTGCTATACTATAAAATTATAATCATAAAAAGGTTTCACTCTCGTATCTTCCGTATCGAAAATTTCCGAGAATTTACCTACACGTTCAAATTTACCATCCAATAGCATTGCTACCCTATCCCCCACCATTTTAGCGCACGCCAAGTCATGGGTAATAATAATAGATGATGTTTTATATCTTTCTTGTACTTCATTGATCAAAGAGTTTATATCGAGACAAGTTATGGGATCCAAACCTGCCGTTGGCTCATCATACATCATGATATCGGGTCTCAAGATTAATGTTCTAGCAATACCTATTCTTTTTCTTTGTCCACCTGACAATTCAGATGGCATCTGATTGATTGTTCTCAACAGTCCTACTCCGTCCAGCACATCTTCTACTTCATGATCAATCTCTGCTCTTGTTAAGTTTCTTTTATTTCTGACTAGTGGGAACTCGAGGTTTTCTCGAACGGTCATACTATCATATAGTGCACTATTTTGGAAAGAGAACCCAATTTTCAATCTCAGAGCGCGCAATTCTTTTTCATTAAGTTGATTTACCACTTCTCCAAGAACTGTTATATTTCCAGAATCTGGCTTTAGGAGTCCTGATATAAGTTTGATCAATACGGATTTTCCAGTACCTGACCTTCCTAATACGACCAAGTTTTCTCCGTTATAGAGGTCAAGATCAACATTTCGGAGTACATGTAAATCCCCAAAGGACTTACTTACACCTTCAACATCGATGACAATATCGTCGTAATTTATATTAACTGGCTTTTTCTGTTCCATAATCGATTATCCCATTAATGCTAAAACCTGAACAATTAAAAGCTCCTCAATGAATACAATAAACATTGAAGCTACTACCGCACTGTTTGCTGCTTTTCCGACTCCTTCCGTACCTTTCGTTGAATAATACCCTACATATGTACTGACAAATCCAATTGTAAATCCAAATACAATGGCCCGGAATACCATTGCAAAAATATCTTTTGGAGCTATTGCCTCAAATACTTGAGTTATAAAGCTAAGTATACTCAACTGGTCTTTGGAAATAATACTTAAATACCCACCTGCCAAACCTATTCCTGCGACATAAAAACATAGTACAGGAATCATAAAAGTTGTAGCAAGAATTCTACTCACGATTAAGAATTTGAATGGATTTGTACCTGAGACTTCCATGGCATCGATCTGCTCGGTTACATTCATTGAGCTGAGCTCTGCTCCAATTTGTGACCCTACCTTTCCTGAAGCAATTAAGGCTGTTACCAATGGCGCTAATGCACGTACAATTGCTATTGAAATCAATGCTGGTAACCAAGATGCTGCACCAAACTCTTCTAAGGATGGTCTAGATTGTTTTGTAAAAACAAATCCTACAATAAATCCGGTTAAACTGATCAGTGGAAATGATTTCCAACCGATTTCATAACACTGTCTAATGATCTCTTTAAACTCATATGGGGGGCTTACCACTTCGCGAAAGAAACGCATTAGAAAGCGGTGTATCTTCGCAAATTCTAGTAATAAAGACTCAATTTTCTTAGCCATTAACTGTGTGTATTAACGTATTTTTCCAAGTATTAAATCCGGAATATTTCGAGGCAAATGTACAAAATTTCTTAATATCCAATCCGAATCAGCACCCAATATTAGCAGAAACATTTATTAACACAAAAAAGTTTGACAAAATAATTATACAATTAAACCTTTCCTTAATAGTCATGGTCATACGTACAAATTATGGTGTAAACATTAAGAGAATTAACATATGAAAAACTTGAAAACATCCACAATATTCACGGCATTAGTTTTAATGTTCGTAGGATTGTTCAGCGTAACTTCAGCATCAGCCCAAGGGTATGAGGATGTTGATTACGATGTTTTCCATGAAGAACTTGATTCTTATGGTGATTGGGATTATGATGATGAATATGGCAATGTTTGGTATCCAAACGAGGGTCGTGATTTTAGGCCTTATAGTACGAATGGATACTGGACTATGACAGAATATGGCAACACATGGGTTTCTAATTACGACTGGGGTTGGGCGCCATTCCACTATGGACGTTGGGTACACCGTTCACATAGAGGATGGGCTTGGGTACCGGGTTATGAGTGGGGACCAGCTTGGGTTGATTGGAGATCAGGTGGTGGTTATTACGGTTGGGCTCCTATGAGGCCAGGTGTAAGCATCAATGTTAACATTGGATTACCATTAGATTTTTGGGTATTTATTCCTACCGGCCATATCTATGACCGTTATATGCACAGGCATTATTCATATGGTCATCGTAACATCTACAACAGAACTACGATTATCAACAACACTTACATTGTAAACAACAATCGTTATTACGGAGGTCCTAGCCGTCGAGACATCGAAAGATCAATAGGTCGCCGTGTAGATGTAAGGAATGTGAATTTTGACAATAGACGCGGTGCATCACGTGTTAGCAGAAGTACGGTTTCTATGTACCGTCCTGACAGAAACAGCAGAAATAATAGTCGTGCTATTTCTAACAGAAGCAACAGTGGCAGAGGAAACGATCGTCTGGAAAACAGAGGAAACTCACGCAACAGCAGCAGACAACCTGCTAACCGAGTTGAAAATGGTAGAAACTCCGGTCGTAGCAGCAGAAGCAATGGTGATTATACAATTACCAGAAATTCTAAGGGACAACGCGAAATGCACATTGGCAATGGAAACTCTAATAGAAGTAATAGAGAATCCAACCGTGGAGAAGCCAACAGAGGCAACACCCGTGTAGATCGTGGTAACTCGAACAGAACTTCTACTCCTAATAATAGATCAAATGTTGGTCGCCAACCAGAGTCAAGAGGCCGTGTTTCTATGGATCGCTCATCCAGAAACGAATCGATGAACCGCAGTTCTAGACCGACTAGGAATGAGTCGATGAACCGCAGCTCTAGGCCGACTAGAAACGAATCGATGAACCGTAGTTCTAGACCGACTAGAAATGAGTCGATGAACCGTAGCTCTAGACCTTCTAGAAACGAGTCAATGAATCGTGGTCAACAAAGACAATCGGCACCACAAAGACAACAACGTCAACCTAGGATGGAGCAACAATCTAGGTCGCAAAATAGAGTATTCCAAGCTCGCAGTACAGAACGTCCGCAAAACAACCGTTCATCTGTACAGCGCAGTTCAAGAAATGAGTCTAGGTCATCAGCTCGCCCACAATCAAGTCAACGCGCTGAGCGTGGTAACGGCAGAGGAAATAGAGGATAGATTTTTTATTTAGTTGAAACAAATCGATAAAGCGGGGTGAATTTTATTCATCCCGCTTTTGTTTTGTTGTGTATAAAAGGCATTTTTGTGTTTGCTTTTTGTTAACTTCAATGAAAGCACTAGCATAAATAATAAAGAATGGCAAAACTTACCTCCATTTTAGATAATGATTTTTATAAGTTTACAATGCAGTATGCTGTTGTAAAACTTTTTCCAAAGGCTAAAGCACGGTATCAATTTATTAACCGAGGGCAACATCAATTTCCAGAAGGATTTGCAGCACAGCTGAAAGAGGCCGTCAACCAAATGGCTAACCTCAAGCTGACGTCCGCTGAAAAAACATTCTTTGCAAAAACCTGCCCATATATCGATCCTACTTATTTTGATTTTCTTCAAGGCTACCACTATGATCCAGAAGAGGTAAAGATTACTCAAAATGGTTCGGACCTTACAGTAAAAGTTGAAGGCTATTGGTACAGGACTATTTTGTGGGAAGTTCCATTGATGGCTTTAATCTGCGAGACCTATTATGAAATGACTGGACAAAAGCGTGTAGACGATGTTGAGGTCATGAAGATTGTCAATGACAAAATGGACAAATATGACAAGCTTAATATCACCATTGCTGATTTTGGCACTAGGCGTAGACATTCGTATGCGGTTCATGATTTGGTTATCAAAGCCTTGAAAGAACATCCATCAAAGACATTCATTGGTACCAGCAATGTTCATTTTGCGATGAAATATCATACTAAACCTATTGGCACACATGCGCATGAATGGTTCATGTTCCATGCTGCAAAATATGGTTACAAAATGGCGAATTTACTTGGTTTGGAAAATTGGTCTGACGTATATCGTGGTGATTTAGGAATTGCCCTATCCGACACCTATACCACCAAGGTATTCTTTAAGCAGTTTGACAAAAAATTGAGCAAATTATTTGACGGTGTACGACATGATAGTGGTGATCCTATTGAATTCGCTCAAATGACCATTGACCACTATAAGAGTAAAGGTATCAATCCGATGAACAAAACGATTATTTTTTCAGATGGATTGGATTATGATAAGGTTGTGAAGATTGTCAACTTCAGCCAAGACAAGATCGGCCATTCTTTCGGTATCGGCACCGATTTCACGAATGATGTTGGACTAGACCGTATGAATATCGTTATCAAGATGACAGAAGCCTATCCTGATGAAGGGGAATGGACTCCCGTTATTAAATTGTCGGATGAACCTAAAAAACATACAGGAGATCCTGAAGAAATAAAAATGGCAAAACGATTCTTAAATATTCCTGAGCATGAATAGAGATGTTTACGGGGAAGCACTCTATGATTTCCAAGAATTAGGAGAGCTAAAAGAACCTCTCCTACTTCATAGCAGCTATGGTGACATAGAGGAAATGCCTGTTGAGGTTTTTTTTAGGGAAGAAGATGATATTCCAGAATTGGAATACATTGCTTTGTCCCTCTGTGATGGCAAAGTATTAGATGTTGGCGCAGGTGCTGGTGTGCACGCATTATATTTACAATCGAAAGGATTTGACGTAGATGCCATGGAAATCTCCGAGACAGCCTGTAAAATCATGGAAAAAAGAGGTGTCAAAAATGTTATCCATGCTGATTTCTTTAAATTCAAAGAAAAGAAATATGATACGCTCCTATTTCTGATGAATGGGATTGGGATCTCTGGCACAATTGAAGGATTCCGAGAACTCCTAATTCATTCCAAAGAATTACTTACGGAAAGAGGACAGCTTTTATTCGACAGTTCAAATATTTCTTATTTATATGATGAATATCGCATCCAAAGGCCAGACCATTATTTTGGAGAGATCAATTTTCAATATGAATATAAAGGCAATATGGGTCAGCCCTTCCAATGGCTATATATCGATCAACAAACCTTAATCAAAATAGCTCACGAAGAGAATTGGGTGGTACAGGTGCTTTTTGAAGATGATAATGACCAATATTTGGTGCGGATGGAGCCGAGGGAGATGTGAGATGTGGGTTTTGAGATATGAGATGTGAGATGTGGGTGTATTAGAATTTATGATATAAAAATCCCCGGAAGCCAAAACTTCCGGGGATTTTGTTTTATGGGGTTTTCGATTATTAGTCGATATATTCAAATCCTACATATGGAACAAGGACTTCAGGGATCTTGATTCCGTTTTCAGTTTGATTATTTTCTAATAATGTAGCTACTATCCTTGGTAATGCTAGTGCCGAACCATTTAAGGTATGAGCCAATTGTGTTTTTCCATCTTCACCTTTGAAACGAACTTTTAGTCTATTTGCTTGGTAAGTTTCGAAGTTAGATACTGAAGATACTTCTAGCCATCTTTCCTGAGCTGCGGAATAAGTTTCCATATCATAGGTCATTGCTGAAGTAAAGCTCATGTCTCCACCGCATAATCTAAGAACACGATAAGGCAGTCCCAGTTTTTGCAATAGTGATTGCACATAGGAGCTCATTTCTTCCAGAGTTTCATATGATTTTTCAGGATTTACGATCTGTACCAGCTCTACTTTATCAAACTGATGCAATCTATTTAATCCACGGACATGTGCGCCATAAGATCCAGCTTCTCTTCGGAAACATGGAGTATATCCGCAGTGTTTGATTGGGAAATCTTCACTTTTGACGATTGTGTCTCGATAAATATTCGTGATTGGCACCTCAGCTGTAGGGATCAAGTAGAAATCATCATTGACTACATGGTACATCTGCCCTTCTTTGTCGGGCAATTGACCAGTTGCATATGCAGAATCCTCATTTACTACGATTGGGACCTGAACTTCTTTGTATCCCATCTTAGCGGCTTCGTCCAAGAAGAAATTGATTAGTCCACGTTGAAGTCTGGCACCTTTTCCTTTGTACACAGGGAATCCTGCACCAGTGATCTTTGTTCCTAATTCAAAATCAATAATGTCATATTTTGCTGCTAATTCCCAGTGGGGCAATGCGCCAGCTGGCAATTGTGGTACAGTACCATTTTCTAGCACTACCTCATTGTCTTCAGCAGCAATACCTCTTGGTACCAATTTATTTGGAAGATTGGGTAATTGAATTAATTTGTCATGCAATTCTTTTTCAATTTTATCCAATGCATCAGTAAGTTCTTTGATTTGCTCTTTATATGATGCGGATCGCGATTTGATTGCTTCAGCTTCCTCTTTTTTTCCTTGACGCATCAATTCTCCAATTTGCTTAGCGGACGAATTAGCCTCAGCTGCAATAGAGTCAGATTGATTTTGTGTTTTGCGACGTTGTTCGTCTAAAGCAATGATCTGATCGACCAATTCTACTTCGTTGAAGTTCTTGATTCCAAGTCTTTCAACTACATGGTCCCGATTTTCACGGATGTAATTTAATTGCAACATATAATTATGCTTTTTATTTGTAATGTGAGCAAAGATAAGAAGACCTCTGCAATTAATAAACTCGAATTTAAGGAGAAGCATTTTTAGAATCCTTGCAATTTTGTATCATTGCATCATGAAAAACAGCTGGATTCTTTTCTTATTCCTTAGTATCATGTACTTTATGCCGAGTTTATCGGTAGCACAAAGTGCAACGATCAAGGACTTTACGGTCAAAGAAAATCTTTCTCAGAACGGAAAATTAGCAATAATTGCGATTGACACTGCTGAAAAAACGGACAATACCGTGAACGGGAATTATAGTTTTACCATAAATGGTTTTCAGCAAGATCTAAGATTCAGTGATGGTGTGGCTGTTACAAGCAACCCCATCGAGTCATCAACATTTGTATTCTTCAAACATAAGTTTGCAGGTTCAGATATTGGGAAGCTCTTTTTTTTGAGAGTTACGGACAAAGGAATTACTCCTTATAAGATCAGCGGTTTTCTGTTGATCATAATCCCGCTCTTGATTCTTTATATTGCCTATAAATTCAAGCGTTTCTTAATTACGTTATTAGTCCTTGCAGCAGTTTATTTCTATTTAAATCACAGTAAAGGGTTGGATGTCCGTCAATTGATTGAGAGTTCGATTATGAGCTTAAAAGATCTCTTCTAGAAAGGCATCCCTACTCCAAAATTATATTGAATAAAACTATATCTGTCTGGCCAATTGGTTTCGGAATATTCTTGTTTGAACTGTTTAGAATTGAAGAACTCTTTGATTACCCATTGTTTCGAACCGCTGAATTGAGGGTCTTTTAGTTTTAATCCTGCATCCAGGCGTATAATAAAGTAATCTAAATCTACTCTAAGTCCGAAGCCTGTTCCCAATGCGATTTGCGAGAGGAACTTATCTCCTTTGAATTCCCCGTCTGGATTTATAATATCCTGTCTGATTCTCCAGATGTTTCCTGCATCCAAGAAAGTTGCACCGTTCAGTTTTGCTCCGAAGAAATTATTCAACATTCTAAACCTGAATTCAGCATTTGATTCAAGTTTAATCTCACCCAATTGATCTAAATTTCTGAGGTTAACACGGAAGTCAGGGTTCATTGATGACCTGTTGTACCCTCCTGGTCCGAGTGTGCGTGCTTGCCATGCTCGGATACCATTCATACCTCCGGCAAAGAAACTTTTTTCAAAGATCATATTCAGGGATGAATTGTTTCCATAAGGGACCGCAACACCAGAATTGATACGGAATACAAATTGCTTATTTCCACCTAAGTGCCTATACCATCTATAATCTATTTCACCTTTGACATATTGAAGGTACGGTACTCCAAAAATCAGCTTTTCTCCATCTGCATTTTGTTTGAACTTCATCACATTCCCCAACAATCCCAACAAATTCCCACTGACATCCACCGCACCTCTGAAATAACTGAAATTCTCTTTGCTAGTCAGCTTTGTTGAATTATACGTATATGCATATTGGGCACCAAGTCCAAAATATTTTCTGTCATTACTTCGAACGTATAGACCATATCCTTGGTCTATCAGGCTCTGCTTGAATTGTTCATTCAACTGTCCATGTCTATATTCGATCACAACGGGAGTTAAGCTATGTATTTTATTAACCGCTTCGTACCAGGTATAATTTAAGCTATTTATCCAATATCTATTGGCGTATGTTTGATCTTGGAAAAAGAGTTGTAGGCTGGATGAGAATGTTGTCCTTGGGAGTCCATATATCCCGACACTGCGCACACGAAATGGGGTTAACAATCGGGGGAATGACAGATTTACTCCGACTTGAAAGTCGTTGTTGAATATTTTATCAGTTAAATTTCCTGGGAGCCTAGAGTCAAACAACACTCCATACCTCATTTTTACCTCAATAGTCTCCGACCCACCAAATACGTTTCGATGAGAGAATGTATTACCGACATTGAAACCGCTCATTCCCGAACTAAAAGTAAATTCACCTTCGATCTGGTTGCTCATTGCCGAACGTGGGACAAGATTATAAAATACATCTAATTTGTTCGAATCCTTAGTCTGGTAATTTATTTTAACTGAACGAAAGCCGTTCATTTCATAAAGCCGGTCATAAGCTAGTTCTTCGTTTCTACTGTTAAATTTATGTCCAGGCCTTAGAAATGCATACCTTGCCAAAGGTCTCAACTTAAATTTATCGGTTTGATCGGTGTAATGGATTTTTGTCAAGGTATCATAACGGCCTTGTGAATTCTTTTTGAGTTCTGGTTCTGCGGCTTCTACCGTAAAGTACACACTGTCAATATAATAAATCTTATGTTTAGTAGAATCCTCTCTATTTGACACCTGAACAAGTAAATCGGCTTGATTTTGCAATCCTATAGTGTCCACTCCAGTCCTCATATACTGTCTCAGATAATCATAATAACCTGATTCTCGCATTTGTGTGTATAGCCTTTCACGTTCTAAATAAAGATCAGCTGCATCGTATCTTTTTCCGGATTTTAAAGCACTGATTGGCACTACTTTTTCGTGATAAATGGAATCTACCTGAGGATCTTCTACCCTTCTGTCAATATTTCTCACCATATATGGATTTCCCATATTGGCGTTGAAGTCGATTTTTGCTTTTTTCTTATTGAACTCTATCTGTGGTTGGACTTTTGCATTGAAGAATCCTTTAGTTTGCAGAAATCTTTCTATTTGGTTTGCAGATAGTTCTACAACTGCTGAGTCGAGTATTCTAGGGGCTTCGCCAACATTTTTAATTTTTTCGGTTTTATATCTACCGTCTCTGGTATTGAAGATGTTGTAAATAGTTAGATATAATGGTGAATTAGGGCGGATTTCATTGGCAATATATAATCCTGCTGCTTCTTTTAGTTCAGGATCGACACCATTTACATCTACATCGGTTACTAGATATTGGTGATCGTCTAGATATTTCGCTGAACGGCAAGACGCAACAATTAGCAACAAAAACGTTATACTTGCAAAAAATAAAAAACTTCTTTTTATAGTCATTAATACCATGTTGTCAAAAGCTCAAATCAGTTTAATTACGTCATTGCAGCATAAAAAATATCGCACGCAGCACTGTTTATTTGTAGTTGAGGGCATAAAATCAGTCCTTGAATTTGTCAATTCGGCCTACAAGATAAATAAAATATTTGCGACGGTAGAAGGCATTGCAAAATTGGGCAAAATACCTCAAATAATAAAACTTGAGGAGGTATCAGAGCATGAGTTTAGTAAAATTAGTAGCTTAAAGACTCCACAGGGAGCGTTGGCATTAGTTGAAATTCCCCAAGACCTGCAGCTTAACTTTGACGATTTACAGGGTAAGCATAGTTTGATTTTGGATGATATTCAGGACCCAGGTAATTTGGGTACGATTATTAGAACAGCAGAATGGTTTGGGATAGAAAATATTATTTGTTCGATAGGTACTGTTGATGCTTACAATCCCAAAGTTGTACAAGCGACTATGGGTTCGTTATCGAGAATTAAGTTACATTATGTCGAACTAGAAGAATTTATCGAGAAGAAACAGCTCCCTGTTTTTGGTGCTTTATTAGATGGTTCCTCGATTTATGAAACTGATTTTGGCAAGGAAGGTTTTATAATGATGGGCAATGAAGGGAATGGGATTCGTAAGAGTTTAATATCCCAAGTTGACAAGGCTGTTACTATACCTAGGGTTGGTCAAGCCGAGTCACTGAACGTTGCCGTTGCAACAACAATATTTTGTTCAGAATTAACTAGACAAAATATGGAGAAGAAAAATGGATAACCTAGAGAACGAAGAACAACCATTATATACCCTTCAGTTTGGATTGCTCTGTCTGAGCTCACTTTTGTTTTCTGCGAGTTTCAATATGATAATTCCAGAATTGCCGAATTACCTTTCTTCCTTGGGCGGAGCAGCCCATAAAGGATTGATCATTGCATT
Organism: Sphingobacterium sp. 1.A.5; assembly: GCF_002734235.1. NCBI lineage: Bacteria > Pseudomonadati > Bacteroidota > Sphingobacteriia > Sphingobacteriales > Sphingobacteriaceae > Sphingobacterium > Sphingobacterium sp. 1.A.5. Next base: position 187,737 of record NZ_PEBA01000063.1, on the reverse strand, counting down.
GTTTACTCTGACTGCCGGTATTTCACGCCCATTTAGCGGTCGATTGACAGATAAGTGGGGTCGTGTTCCAGTTATGGCGATTGGTTCCACAGTCTGTGTATTATGTGGGTTTCTTTATCCTATACTAAGCAGTGTTTCCGGATTCTTTCTTTTGAGGTTGATACATGGATTTTCGACTGGATTTAAACCTACTGCCACCTCGGCCTATATTGCAGACATTATTCCTTCAAATCGTTGGGGTGAAGCATTGGGTATGCACGGCTTATGTTTTAGCATTGGAGGTGCTGTTGGTCCTGCGATTGGCAGCTACATAGCGCAAGCTTATGATTTGAACACTATGTTCTATAGTTCATCAGCATTTGCTTTTCTTTCCATCATCATCGTTATGAACATGAAAGAAACGTTGAAAGACAAGACTCGTTTTTCTCCAAAAATGTTGAAGATTTCACGTTGTGATATAATTGAGGTCAGAGTTATTCCAGCGGCTATTGTGACTTTATTGTCATATACGGCTTATGGTGTTATTCTTACGTTGATTCCGGATTGGAGTGAGCATTTGGGAATTGCCAATAAGGGTTTATTTTTCACGGCATATACCCTTGCTTCGATAGGAATTCGGTTTGTTTCAGGGAAAGTTGCGGATCGTTATGGTCGAATTTCGGTGATGAAAGTTGGCTTGGTCGTTATTGCGATCTCTATTATGTACCTTGGATTTGGGGACAATATCGCTCAGTTAGTTATTGGAGCCTGTTTGTACGGGATAGGTACAGGTATCTTTTCTCCTGCTGTGAACGCATGGACCATTGATCTTTCTTTGCCACAATATCGAGGCAAAGCGATGGCTACGATGTATATTGCTCTTGAAGCCGGTATCGGTGGTGGCGCATTATTTGCGGGGTATATTTATCACGACGAAATATTGAGAATTCCTTATATCTTTTATGGAAATGCCTTAGTGATATTTTTGGCATTTATTTATGTGATATATTGGAATTCTAAAAACAAAAAAAATAAAAACCTGTTATAGCAATCATATGGAAAAAAATCAGACCAAAAGACCCTACTCCTTTGAGTTAGCCTCTACACTATTGGCTACGGTCCTAATCCTTGGACTTATGTATGTCACTCAAGGTGTATTGTTGCCTTTAATTTTCTCGATATTAATTTCGATTTCGTTATATCCATTAGCTAGATTATTTGAACGGTTACGTTTGGGGAAGGCATTTTCGGCGATTCTAGCGGTAATCGTTGCTATTGCTGTCATTGCAGGTTTGTCGTGGTTTATAGTTTATGAAAGTATCTTGATCGGGAAAGATGCTTCAGCCATTACGGATAAGGTATTATCGGTTTTTGAGGGTGGACAGAAATGGTTGGAAACCCAGTTTGGTATTGAGCGGACCGAGGTTATGGAGAAATTGCGGGAGCAAGGAGAAAAAGCAATGGGCAATGCCGGCGGAATGCTTTCTTCAACATTTGGCTCTATCGGAAATATTTTGGCGAGTGCCATTTTAGTTCCTTTGCTAAGTTTCTTTTTACTGTATTACCGTGATTTTTTCCGTGAATTTTTCTTTAAAGCGTTTAAATCCTCACCACAGAGCAAAGTTAATGAGGTATTGAACAAGATATACGATGTTGTACAGAGTTATTTGGTTGGTTTGATTACCGTTATGGGTATCGTGGCCGTATTAAATACTGTAGGTCTGATGGCGATGGGAATTGACTACGCCTGGTTCTTTGGATCGCTGGCTTCATTATTAATGTTGTTGCCTTATATCGGTATTGCGATTGGTTCTATTTTGCCAGCTTTATTTGCACTTGCTACAAAAGACAGCGCGCTATATGCTTTGGGAGTTGTGGCTTGGTTTCAGGTGGTTCAATTTTTGGAAGGAAATATTATTACGCCAAATATTGTTGGTTCGAAAGTCAGCATCAACCCCTTGATGGCTATTATCGGCATCTTATTGGGCGGTATGTTGTTTGGTCTTGCCGGTTTGATTATTGCACTTCCATTTATCGCTACCTTAAAAGTTATTTTTGATTCAAATCCAAATATGGAAGCCTTCGGGTTTCTGATTGGCGAACCTGAGAAGCTTCACCTCAAACGGAATTCCACACAGGAACTATTGATGAAATGGGGTATTGTAAGGACTCCTAAGAACAAGAAAAAAGTTGAGGTTGATGGGAACGTTCATGTTGATAATCCTGGTGAAGAGCCTAAAACAGATGTGACTTATAAGGAAATCAATGAGTCTGAAGAGTTGCCTTATGAGGATTTACCACAGGATGAATTCAAGAAGAAAGATGAAGATAAAAAGTAATTGATAAGGTTGTCCAAGGGCAACCTTTTATAAATTATATCCCAATTTTCTCATTGCCGTTACTTCGACGCTGTACACTCCGAATTCTTCCATTACCCTTCCGTGGAGTTCATAGAATCCACTTCCTTGGAAAGGGTACTGTCTGAGTACTGGCGGGAAATGCACGGTATCGAGCCATTCCCCTTCGACATCCAGAAATGTTCCGAAGCACATGCGTTCATTTTTTATGGTTCGGGTTTCTTTGAGGGTTACCATTCTGCCGATTACCTTAATCTGTTGGCCTAAAAGATTGGGCAACTGTTTCACCAAGATACTTCCGTTGAGATGTTCTTTGTTGAGGAGTTCATAGAAGTCACCGACCACAAACCCTAGGAGATCAAGTTCATCCCTTAGGTCTTCCATCCTATTCTTCTCGAATTCTGGTAATGAGAACTTCACTTCTTCGGTTTCAAAGAGTGTTATAGGATCATCTTTTTCTGTTCGTTTGTTTCTGAAGTTTGCTTCCCAGAGCAGTGTCTTTTTGTCGAGCCCTGTAAACCTCAATGCACCGATACGGATGAGAATATTCAATTGTTCAGGAGCTGGATGGAGGCGTTGCAAGATATCGTTCAGATTTTTATAGGGTCCATTTTTTTGTCTTTCCTCCACGATTTGATGGGCAAATTCCTGTTCCAATCCTTGCAGGTGAATCAAGCCGACATAAACTTGTAAACCATTTATATTGGTTAAATAATCACTGTTGTTCATGCAGGGTAGCTCAATTATACCTCCATTTCTTCTTAGTTCATGAAAATAAAACTCGGTCCGATAGAAGCCTCCAAAATTATTGATTACTGCGACGTAGAATTCACAGGGGAAATACGTTTTTAGATAGAGACTTTGATAACTTTCTACGGCAAATGAAGCGGAGTGACCTTTTGCAAACGAATACCCTCCAAAGCTTTCCATTTGTCTCCAGACCTCTGCTGTTACAGAATCTTCATATCCTTTTAACTTACAGTTTGCAAAGAATTTTTCCCGCATCAGTTCAAATTTATTCTCTGATCGGTATTTACCACTCATTGCTCTTCTCAGGATATCTGCTTCCTCTAGAGAAATACCGCCAAAATGGTGTGCTACTTTGATTACATCTTCCTGATAGACCATTACTCCGAATGTTTCTTCCAAGAGTTCTTTCATCTTCGGGTGGAGATATTCGATCTTGTCGCGGTCATGGTATCGTTCGATATATTGTTTCATCATTCCTGATTGAGCTACGCCAGGTCTAATAATTGAACTTGCAGCTACCAAAGTGATATAATCGGAACATTTTAGTTTTCCCAAAAGCTGTCGCATTGCGGGACTCTCAATATAAAAACAACCGATAGTATCAGCTTTTTGGATCATTTGAGCCAATTTTGGATCTTCCAGGAAACGATCGACTTGATGGATATCGATATGCTTGCCTTTATTCTTGAGAACTAGCTCTAGGGCATCTTTGATATGTCCCAGACCCCGTTGGCTGAGGATATCGAATTTGAAGAGCCCGATTCGATCGGCTTCAAACATATCCATGTGCAGTGTCAAGAATCCTTTTGGTGGCAGTTCCAGCACACCGTATTGATTCAATGGTTTTTCACTGATGAGCACCCCTGCGGCATGAACACTGACATTGCTGGGGAAATCAACCAGCATCGCTCCGTATTTTTGAATCCAGCGTTGGATTTTATCTTCTGCGGACCATTCTCTTTTGTGCACAAGCTCGTCAATTTCCTCTTTTGGTAGACCAAATACCTTTCCCAATTCCCTCACGATCGCCCGGCGCTGAAAGGTGGTATACATCCCTAACAGCGAGACATTCTGTCGACCATACCTCATGAATAGATATTCAAAAATAGAATCACGGTCTTTCCAACTGAAGTCGATATCAAAATCGGGTGGAGATGTTCGATTAGGGTTTAGAAACCTTTCAAAATAAAGGTCGAGTTTCATGGGGTCCACATCGGTGATCCGGAGGCAATAAGCCACTACGGAGTTTGCTCCACTCCCTCGCCCCACATGATAAAAGCCCTGTTCATTGGCATATCGAAGCATATCCCAGACGATCAAGAAATAAGAATTGAATTCGGACTGCTTGATAATTGTCAGTTCTTTCTCCACGCGTTCCATGGCTTTTTTATTTTTGGCTCCGTACCGGATTTTACAGCCTTCTATTGCAAGTTTCCGCAGGAGCTCATGGTCTCCTTCCATGGAAGCAGTGAAATATTTCTTATTCTTATCGACGTGGAATTCCATTTCAATGGAACAACTTTTCACGACCTGCATAGTTTTACTGATGACTCCTGGAAATCTGGCAAATGCAGATACTAATGTTTCTTCATCTACCAATGTTTCATTCGGTTTTGCAAAATCTTGCTTGGTCAGTTTTGACAAGAGGGTATTTTTTGCAATTGCGCGCAAAATCCTGTGTAGGTCGTAAGCTGTTTTATCCTGATAAGTGACAGGGTGCAATATTACCCAACAGTCTGCATGGATATGTTCTTGCCAACTGAGTTTGGTGAGGTCTTCCCTTCTCAATCCAATGAGTTCTTGATTTCCCAACTGCTGAATTTCGGGATGATTTTCATAGGTATAGATCACCCATATATCCTCTGATTCAAATGGCGGTTTTTTGGGGAAGTTTAATTTTCGCTGTTTATAAAAAGACAGGAAGCTTTGTATTGCCAATAGACCGGCGTTGTTTTTTGCGAGAAGGATATAGCAAAGTTCATTTTCATTGCGTATTTCGACGCCTAAAATGGGTTTTATGTTTGCTTCTTGGCACTTCAGCACAAAATCCCAGCAATCAGCTGTGCTGTTGATATTGGTCAAAGCCATGGATTTCAGTCCTAATAATTGAGCACGTTCCACCAATTCCTTAGTAGGAAATGTTCCATAATGGAAACTGAACCAGGTCTTGCAATTCAAAAACATATTTGCAAGATTAGGAATTTTTAGAATATTTTACTAAAATTTTTAGTAAAATTTCCGATAAAAAAAGCTGAGTGTTTAATTCTCAGCTTATTACTATTATATACATGTTGTGGTTAATCGAGGAATTGATTTCAGTCTTCCCAAGTCCAGTCAAGCTTCATTGATACAGCGAGGTGGTCTGACAATGCCTGGTCTTCATCGTTGGTGAAATGCTGTATTTCCACCTGATAATCTACTGGTTGGAATTTGAGGTTTTTACTGCTTCGGAAGAATATCTTGTCGAGACTTTCGGTTTCATTATTTAAGCTCAACATATGTTGTGCTATAAATTTTGGTATAACTTCGGGGAAAACTCCTTTTCGAAGGTATTGCACCCAGCCGTCCGACAGGCCAGTAGTCAACAAGAATTCATGGAGATTATCTCTTTTATAGGCATAATGGGCATTGAAATCTCCCATTACGATAATAGGTCTGTCTACAGAATGTTCATTGATATAATTTGCGAGTTGTCGGAAATTTTCCCTTCTCGCTCTTGCTGCACGTGCTACATCGCTGGAATTAGCATGGATATTATAGACATCTATGGTTACCTGATGTGCCAGTTGAATTTGGGCGAACGTAAATCCTTTCACCGTCCAGCAATCTGGTCCACTGCAATGTCTCCAAGGGATTCTTCTATATTCAATAATAGGATATTTAGATAAAGTGTTCAAGCCATCACCTACCGGGATCTTGCCTTTTGTATCGGTACGATAGGGATGCAGGTTTTTAGAATAAAATGCGGTATTGTAATTGAAATCTTCCTGAACATTGACAATATCAAAGGGCTCGATTTTTTCACCTATTTCGGCAATACTGAGTTTTCGGGGTAGTTTTGCTGCTGATATTCCTTGCGGTAAACCAGCGATGTTGTAGGTAAGCAAGGATATCTTGCCTTGGAGAAAATGCTCTGAGGAGCTGTCTTCTTGCGGGATGGCTACTGAAATAAGTTTTCCTTTTAGATTCTTGAACAAGAACAGTAAAACTATGATTACTCCCGCTAGTATAAAAAGTATGGTCATCTATTAACTTATATGAAATAAAAGTATAGTCTTCAAATTATCTAATTTGGAACTCTACGTTAATTTTTCATTAATCTATTGCGATTATGTTCATTTCAGCAATAATTCATCGTTTACTACACTTGTATCTTGGGATGAATTGGTCAATTCCCATTCCAAATTTAACGATATGGCACAATGGTCCGATAATGGCTTTCCAGAATCTGTTGAAAACAGGTCATGTTGCACTTGATAATTTTTTGGAGTGAATATGATTTGGTCACTATTTCTAAAGTATATTTTGTCGATACTTTCACAGTCATCGGTCACATTTAGTGCATGACTTGCTACAAAATCTTCTTGATGTTCGGGCACTAATCCTTTGTTTCGCAATAATGTCCAGCTATCTAACACATGGATTTCTTTTTGAAAATCGCGGACATTATCTTCTACAAAAGCATAATGGGCATTGAAGTCGCCCATAATCAATAAGGGTTGACATTCTGAGTTTTCATGTATAAAAGCAGCTAACTGTTTTAAATTTTTCTTTCTTGCTGCCACCGCGTTTTTATTGTCTTGGGCTGTAGCATGGATATTATAAACATCAAGGAATACATCTTTAGCGATTTGGATTCTTGTATAACTGAATCCTTTGGGAGTAAAACAATCGCTACCACTGCAATCTGACCAAGCAACCCGTTGAGATTCCATGATCGGAAATTTAGAAAGGGTACTCAGTCCATCGCCAAATGGGACTGTACCCATTGTCTGAGTCCTGTATGGATGAAGATTGAACGAGTAGAGTTCTGTGTTGTAATTGAAGTCTTCTTGGACATTGACGATATCAAATCTATTGATTCTTTCACCTATTTCACGAATGCTAGATGCTCGTGGAGTTTCTGCGGAAGAAATAATGGCTGGAAGGCCTGCAATATTATAGGTCAGTAAAGAGAGTTCGCCAGAAGAACGGTCTTCCAAAGATGGGTGTTCAACAAATAAGTTTGCTTTTGACCCGTTGCTTTTTTTGTAACTGAAAAGAAATATTAGGGAGAAAAAAACTGACAACAACATTAAAAACCTGAAATGCCAAGCTTTACTTTTCTGAGGATAAGGAAGGTTGATTAGCATAGATATCAATCATTGATCCTATAACAAAAGTATCGGAAAGGGTTAAACACAACCTTAATTCAATATTAAAGGTTTGTTGATTTGTTATTTCCTTATTATTAACACTTTACTCATTCTAAACAGTTCATTCATAATACCTTAACATGAGCTTATCACTAAGGAAACATTGGTGCATTATTTTTATCGGATAGACAATTTGCATTCTACATGAAGAAAGTTGCATTTTTTTCGGAGATCCTTATTGAAGATTTCGATGGAGCCTCCCGGACCATGTTCCAAATAATAAACCGTATCGATCACACAGCTTTCTCTTACCTATTTATATATGGTAAAGGGCCAGACAATTTTCATCTTCACCAATCTTACCAAGTTCCTACATTTAGGATTCCGATCAATGATGATTATTCATTTGCTGTTCCGCAGTTGTCGAGATGGAAGCTCGAGGAAGCCCTTGATAATTTTGAACCAGACGTGATCCATATCGCAACACCTTCATTGTTGGGCTTCTTTGCCTTAAAATATGCCCGCAGAAAAAACATACCGATCATCAGTATTTACCATACCCACTTTATCTCTTATATCGCTTATTATCTTAGGAATTTATCCTCTCTTATCAAACCTGCAGAATATTGGATGCGTAAAGCGATGGTCCGCTTTTACAACAGCTGTCAAAAGGTTTATGTACCTGCGCATAACATCATGGATGAGCTCAAAGAAATAGGGATTGACTCCGAACGATTGACATTATGGCAACGAGGTATCGATTTAAGTCTTTTCAATCCTGAGAAAGCAGATTCCAATTATATCCGTGAAATCACCAAGAACGACAAACCCAATATTTTATTTGCGAGTCGTTTGGTCTGGGAAAAGAATGTACAGACATTGATTGATATCTATAATCAGCTCAAAAAATCAAAAATAGAATACAATTTGATAATCGCTGGTGATGGTTCTGCCAAACAAGAGGCACAAGAACTTATGCCGACTGCATTTTTTCTGGGAAAATTGGATCATGAGGAATTATCCAAGCTGTATGCATCATCAGATGTGTTCGTTTTCACTTCTACTTCTGAAACCTATGGCAATGTTGTCATTGAGGCCATGGCGTCGGGACTTCCATGTGTTATTGCAAATGGCGGTGGTAGTGCCAGTTTAGTAGACCATGGTCGAACAGGCTATAAATGTGTGCCCAATAATGCGTTGGAATATGTTTATTTCATCCATAAAATTCTCAGTGACGCCAACATTAGAGAAGATTTTAGAGAAGCTGGTTTGGCATATGTCAGGAAATTAGACTGGGCAAAGTTGGCTGAAACTTATTTTGATGATATCGAAGAATTGGCGGCATCACCCATAAATTCATTGGCATGGGCCAGCAACTAAAGTTCAACAAAAAGGCCATTAAGTTGGTGTTGTTAGTTGGGATCCTTGTCTTCATAAACATATTTATTTTAAATTCAGATTTCTTAGCTATCAAAGAGCAATTGCGAGCCATTGGGTTTAGGTTTATTTATTTACTTGGCATAACATTCATCGCCTATTTTTTTGGGACTTGGTCATGGCATATTTGCTTGGGAGAGAATCGCAAAAAAATCAGTATTCTAAAACTCTTTACTGTAAGGCAAGTTGGTGAAACCGTTGGTCAATTCAACCCGACCAGTATTGTTGGTGGTGATCTATTAAAGGCTGAAATGCTGAAGCCTTATGGTATTAGCAGCGAAGATGCATTGAGCTCGGTTGCTACTTCTAGGATTACAGTTGTCCTGTCACAAATCTTATTGTTTTTGATCGCTTGTTTATGGTTGAGCAAAATGGAGATTGGTCAGACAGCATTAAAGAGCATTGGAATCGCATTCTATATTTTCATTGCTTTATTGATTCTTCTCAATCTTGTTTTCTTTTATTGGTTGATCTTCAGTAAATCTATGTCCAAGCCAGTTTTGAAGGAAAATTCCAATGGTTTGCTTAGGGAATTGGCTTATAAGATCAGAGAGTTAGTTTTCAATATTCGAAAATCTTACCGGTATAATCCCCGATTCTTTTGGTATTCCTATCTATTAGCTACAGTCCATTGGATTATTGGCAGTTTAGAGTTTTACTTTATTCTTCTTTTCTTAGGTTATTCTGTGGTTCCTATGCATGGCTTACTGTTGGACATGGGAGTTATTGTTATCAAGAGTGCTGGTGCATTTGTTCCGGGTCAATTGGGGATTGAGGAGCTTGGGAACAAGATGATGTTGAGTATAGTTGGAATTTCTGCTGGGAGTGTTTGGGTTTCAGCATCTATTCTTCGCAGAGCCAGGCAATTATTTTGGATCGCCATAGGTTTTATCCTTTATCCCTTTTTAAAAAAAGACAGCAAACAAGCATCTACTTTACAGAATGGAAATATTATTTGTTAGCCATAAATATCCACCTTCGACCGGAGGGATGGAAAAACAGAGCTATGAACTCATTCATGCTATTTCAAGGCATGCAATTGTACATAAATTGGTTTACCAAAAGGATGAGGGAAGTCTCTTGAAATTCTTTTGGAACCTCAATTCCAATATCAAAAATATGCTGGAGTTACATCCCGGTATTCAATTGATACATTTCAATGATGGTCTGATCGCATCATTAGCCTTATTTCATTCGGGTTATGAGCATATAAAACGCGTAGTAACCATCCATGGTTTGGACGTGGTCTTTCCTTTGGTTTATTTCCAGAAACAAATCCTTCCTCGATTCAACAAATACGATCATATCATTGCCGTTAGCCGAGCAACCGCTGCCGCTGCAATAGAACGTGGTATTGCTAAAGAAAAAGTGACAGTCATTAAAAATGGCGTGGATCGCCATCTCGCTAGTTCCGAAATCATACCAATAGAACAATTGTTGGCTTACTATCCTCAATTGAACGTCAAGAAGAAGTATTTCGTGACTTTGGGCCGACCTGTAAAAAGAAAGGGATTTTCCTGGTTGCTGAAGGAAGTAGTTCCTCATATGCCTGATGATTTTCAATTGCTGATGATTGGTCCATTCAACAAAAAAGCTGGTTTCACAGAGAAACTCCTTCGCGTTTTTCCTCCTAAAATTTATCATCTAATTACTTTATTTTTGGGTTATCCCTCTGATGAAAGAGAGATCAGGCATCTTTTGAAAGAGAGTCATATCCGTAAAAAAGTACAGCATTTAGGGAAAATTCCGTTTTCTCATCTACAGTCTTTACTGGCTCATTCTTTGGCATTTTTGATGCCCAATATTCGAGTAAGCGGAGATATGGAGGGTTTTGGTCTGGTTTGCCTGGAGGCCTCTATTTCAGGAACGTTGGTTGTTGCGGCTGCCATTGAAGGCATTACAGATGCTGTTCAGGACAAGAAGAATGGCATTCTGCTTCAATCTGGCGACCGCGAGACTTGGATCAATCGGTTGGAAGAGATCATGGATTTTTCGGCTGAGTATCAGAAAGACGCAAAATTATATCAAATATTCAGTAGAGAAAACTACGGTTGGGAAATCATGGGTCAAGAATATTTCAAAACTTTCAAGAGATTGGCTTACCCCAAGTCATCTTTAAAATTGGTGCACAGCAAAGAGATTTAAAAATGAGGGCTTCGCTCTCTTTTTTCTCTTTCCTTGACAGATATAGCTCTTTTGATTGCTTCATCACCATAACGAGCTCGCATGGCATCCATAGCTTGATACAACCTTACTGCTTCCTCCGTATCTTCAAAGAGGTTGATCTGTTGGGAACCTTGAACCAGATGACTGAATCGCACCCCAATCAGGCGTACCAGCATCCGTTTATCATATAATTTGGCGAAAAGCTCCTTTACTTTCTTTAACAGAACGGTATCAGATGCGGTATACGAAATAACCATCTGCTTACTCACCGTATCGAAATTGGCATACCTGAGTTTCACGGTCACACAGCCGGTCAATCGCTCTTGCTTTCGCAATTGAAAGGTCAAGCGCTCGGTCATGCGGATCAGTTCGCTGTTCAAGAACTGCATGTCGATCGTGTCTTGCATAAAGGTTTCTTCGGTCCCTATGCTCTTTTGCTCTGAATATGGGATAATGGGTGAAGGATCGATTCCATTGGCTTTCCGGGAAAGGTCAATTCCATTTTTCCCGAGGAGATTATGCATCATAGGCACCGGAATCTCACTTAATATCTTGATTGTACTTACACCCATCTGCAGCAAGAGCACACTTGTCTTTTCCCCTATTCCGGGCATCCTTTGTATCTTTAATGGGGCTAGATAATCCTTCTCCAGTCCATGCAAGATTTCCTTGCGTCCATCGGGCTTGGCATCATCTGTGGCTACTTTGCTAATCAATTTATTAGATGCCAACGCATAGCTGATGGGCAGCCCGCTTTCTTTTTTGATCCTATTCTTCAGCTCGATCATAAACTGGCTACAGCCAAAGAAACGATCGACCCCGGTGAGGTCTACATAAAACTCATCTACACTGGCCTTTTCCATTACCGGGACGGTCTCTCGTACTACATCCGTTACCACTCTTGAATAATAACTGTAGCTATCCATGTCTCCACGGACGACAATGGCATGCGGACAAAGCCTCATCGCCAATTTCATGGGCATCGCACTGTGCACGCCAAACTTCCGAGTCTCATAGCTGCATGCCGAAACCACTGCCCGATCGCTCATCCCCCCGACAATCAAAGGCTTGCCAATGAACTTACTGTTCTTGAGACGTTCTACGCTTACAAAAAACGTATCCAAGTCCAAATGAGCAACAAACCGCTTATTATCAAACAAATCCATAGTAATTCCGAATATGCAATTATTCAAAATTACTAAAATTTTTAGTAAAACAAGTTTTATTTTATTTATTCCACTGTTCGATTTCCCTGATCAGGATAGGGAATGCAGGATAGGTCATTCCATGATCATATCCATCCAATTCGAGCAATTTTGTCTGGGAGTGTCCCACAATTTTCAACATCCTAGCCAAGTATGCATTTTCTTCATATCGTCCCACCATTTCCAACTCACGATCGCCTGTAATCAAGGTAATGGGAACTTGATTCTTGCGCACCCAATATAAAGGTGCAAACTCGTCCACGACAGGCTGATTGATATCAATTCCTTTTTCAGCACGAGCAGTAAAATGGCTGATGCATTGTGCGCTGAAAGGTACAATTCCAAACAGTTTATCAGCATCAATTCCCTCCTCCTTGAGGTATCTCGGGTTGAGAGCTAACATTAGGTTTAAATACCCTCCTGCAGAATGGCCCGAAAGAACGATTTTTTGGTTGCTGCCACCAAATTCTCCGATATGATTGAAAGTCCAGCTGACTGCCTTTGCAGCATCTTTGATAATGTCCTCGACCTTGGCTTTCGGAGACAAACGGTACCCTACTCCAACCACAGCAATACCCTTGTCTTTTAAATAAGCCGGAATCTCTTTTTCACCCCCCGTCAATCCGCCGCCATGAAACCAAACCACAGTTACAAAATCCTTTTTATCCTTTGGATAATACACATCAATTTGACAGCGCTCCTTGCTATAGGCATCGGAATTCGAAGCTGCGTAGGAAATATTTTCTTTCAGCAAATAATTGCCATTTTGCGCGAACAATAGGCTTACGGAAAAGCTGAGAACAAATAAGAAAAGTAATCTCTTCATGATATAGGAATTTGTTAAAAGTAGAATAATCCTAAAAATAAGACAAATAAAATGAATTTCGTATTTTTACGAGGTTTGCAGAAATCAAGTCTGCAAACCCATCAAAAACTTACGGAAAAGTACATGAGTGACGAAATCAACGATATAGAAGAAAATAACGACTCAAATCCAAATCAAGACCAACAAAGCAATACCATCCCCTTATCGGGGCTATATGAGAATTGGTTTTTAGATTATGCTTCCTATGTTATCTTGGACCGTGCTGTACCACATATCAATGATGGTTTCAAGCCGGTGCAGCGACGCATCCTCCACTCTTTAAAGGAGATGGATGATGGCCGCTTTAACAAGGCTGCGAATGTGATTGGAAATACCATGAAGTATCACCCACACGGGGATGCTTCGATTGGCGATGCCATGGTTCAGATTGGTCAAAAAGACTTATTGATTGACTGTCAGGGTAACTGGGGTGATCCTATTACTGGAGACTCTGCGGCTGCTCCTCGTTATATCGAAGGACGATTGTCCAAGTTTGCCAATGAAGTGGTCTTCAATCCTGACACTACGGATTGGCAGCTGAGTTATGATGGCCGTAATAAGGAGCCTATCACCCTGCCGGTAAAATTCCCATTGCTATTAGCTCAAGGTGCGGAAGGTATCGCTGTAGGTTTGGCTACCAAAATTATGCCCCACAATTTCATTGAATTGATCGATGGGTCCATCCAAGTACTGAAAGGCGAAAGACCGGCAATCTATCCGGACTTCCCTACAGGAGGTATGGCCGATGTGACTGCATACAATGAAGGCCAGCGTGGTGGTAAAATCCGTGTCCGCGCAAAAATCGAAGAACGCGACAAAAAAACATTGGCTATCACTGAAATTCCTTTCGGAACCACCACAGGATCCTTGATCGACAGTATTGTCTCCGCCAATGAAAAAGGAAAAATCAAAATCAAGAAAATCGAAGACAACACAGCTGAATTTGTAGAAATCATGGTACACCTTGCTCCAGGAATCTCCCCGGACGTAACCATCGATGCACTCTATGCATTTACAGGCTGTGAAACTTCCATTTCGCCAAATACATGTGTCATCAAGAACAACAAGCCTCATTTTATGAGCGTGAATGACATCTTGATCGAAAACACAAAACAAACAAAAAGCTTACTAAAGCAAGAACTCGAAATCAGGTTGCACGAACTTCTTGAAAAGATATTCTTCAGTTCCTTACTGAAAATATTTATTCAAGAGGGGATGTATAAACATCCTGATTATGAAAACGCAGGCGACTTTGAGACCGTAGTTGAAGTATTGAATCAGTTGTTCTCTCCATTCTTTGACCAATTCTATCGTCCGATCACTCCTGAAGATTACAAGAGATTGATCGACAAGCCAATGAGTAGCATCACTCGTTTTGACGTGAAAAAGGCTGACGAACAGATGAAGGCCCTAGAGGATGAAATCAAGGAGGTTAAAAAGAACTTAAGGAACCTGACTGAATATACCATCAAATGGTTTGAATATATCCGTGGCAAATACAGCAAGGGCAGAGAACGCAAAACCGAACTTCGCGTATTTGATAAGGTTGAAGCAACTCAAGTAGCCTTGGCAAATGCCAAATTATATGTAAACCGTGAAGAAGGATTCATCGGAACAAATATGCGTAAAGATGAGTTGGTTGGTGACTGTTCGGATATTGATGATATCATTGTATTCCGTGGTGATGGTAAGTACTCCGTGGTTAAAATCCAGGACAAAATATTTGTTGGCAAGGATATTATCCATGTTGCTGTCTTCAAGAAAGGCGATGACCGAACAGTTTACAATGCCATCTATAAAGACGGTTCAACCGGCACAAGTTATATCAAGCGTTTCTCTGTAACAGGTGTGACACGAGATAAGGATTATGACATTGGAAAAGGCAGCAAAGGTTCTAAATTCCTTTACTTCACTGCGAATCCAAACGGAGAAGCTGAAGTTGTGAATATCCAGCTTAAGCCACACTCTAAATTACGTAAGCTGAATTTTGATATGGACTTTGCGGAAATTGCAATCAAAGGCCGTGCTTCGCAAGGAAATATCGTCAGCAAGTATCCTGTGAAAAAAGTTTCTTTCAAAAGTGCTGGCGTTTCAACCCTAGCGGGAAGAAAAATCTGGTATGATGAGACCTTGAAACGTTTGAACGCTGATAATAGAGGTAAATTCCTGGGTGAATTCGATGGCGATGACAAAATCTTGATCGTGTTGAAAGATGGTTCTTATGAGCTTTCGAATTTTGACCTGAACAATCACTTTGATGAAAAGATGATCCGGATGGAAAAATATACTCCTGAACAAGTGTATACAGCCATTCACCAGGATGCGAAGACAGGTACTTATTATGTAAAACGCTTTAATTTCGACGATAACCCCGTAGGCAAACGTGTTCGTTTTATAGGTGATGACAGTAAATTGATTTTACTGACCAATAATGACTCACCAGTAGTTTCATTGGATATCTTGAAAGGGAAGTCTCAAACTCACGAACATCTTGAACAGGAACTGACTGAAATCGTTGA
Source organism: Sphingobacterium sp. 1.A.5 (assembly GCF_002734235.1). Classification (NCBI taxonomy): domain Bacteria; kingdom Pseudomonadati; phylum Bacteroidota; class Sphingobacteriia; order Sphingobacteriales; family Sphingobacteriaceae; genus Sphingobacterium; species Sphingobacterium sp. 1.A.5. Next base: position 172,104 of record NZ_PEBA01000063.1, on the reverse strand, counting down.
TGTGAAAGGGATGAAAGCTCAAGGAAATAGATTGTCCTTCCATACCGTGCAGAAGATCAAACTTCTTTCTGAGGAGAAAGACTTATCAACTACTCCTTTGGCAGATACTCCAGTGTCAGCTGAATCTAGTTCATCTGTCGAAAATGACCTTCCGGAAACTACAGAATCGCCAGATGCTGGTCCATCTGAGAAAGAATCTGCAAAACCTGAGGTTAAGGCAGAAAAACCAAAGGCTCAAGACAAAAAAGAGCCTGAATCAAAACCAGTCGATGATATTCCTTTTGAAATCACCAATCCAGATGATATCCAGATTGACAATAATGGTCAGTTGGGATTGTTTGGAGAGAGTGACCCTGAGGATGATAAATAAAACATTGAACATAAATGTAAAAGCCAGGTTGATAGGACCTGGCTTTTTTTAATATGCTCCTTTACCCTCAATACAGTGACGAACTCCTCCTCTTGGGTCCTTCATATCACCATTATATCTTGGAATTAAATGGCAATGAAAATGAAATACAGTCTGCCCAGCACTTTCACCACAGTTCATTCCAATATTATACCCATTGGGTGCAAAGCTCTTTTCAATTATTCTCTTTGCAGATAATATTGCATTATCAAGATCTTTCTTTTCATCCAGAGTAAGATCAAAATAATCCTTTCTTATTTCTTTAGATACAATAAGGATATGGCCAGGAGAAACTGGAAATCCATCATAAATCAAAATGAAAAATTCAGTTTCACCGATAATCTTTTCTTGTCCTAATTCATAAAAGTTTTTTATTGTCATTTTAAAAATTTCCAGGCAATTCAATTTCAGGTTCCCATTCGTGAATGGAATTTTGTAGTGCAATATAGAATTGTTTTTCTAAAAACCTACGCCTTTCTAATTTAGTTTTTCCAGTTTGATTAATAATAGTTTCGGCAAGAGGATGTTTACTTTCAATATAAAATTCATTTCTATTATATAATCTTTCCAAGAAACGTCGGTTGGGTACACGAGAACTTTTTGATAAATTAATCTTTGAATCTGTTAAAACTAAATTCCATACTCCATTAATATTTACTTGTTCATTTAAATGTGTCATTTTATTAATGTGAGGAAGAAAATGATCAACTGCACATATTTTTTCATTCCCTTTATTGACAAAAATATCCTGAAATGAATAAAAACATTTTCCTTTTTGATATCCATTCAAAGCTTCTCGAATAGAAGTTATATTAATTCTACGCATAGCTTTGTTTTCAACGAAAAGTTCCTGTTTCAAACTATCATGCTTTACTTCTAGTAGACTTGGATTTAATTGAAGGTTCCAAGCAGTTTCAACTAATCTCCACCTCGCATCAACTTCTTGATTTAAATTTATGAACTGAACAGACTCTTGTAGGCGAAAAATATTATCGGTCAATACTATCTTTTTATGAATTGAATAATCTTTTTGATAGAATGGGTTATGAATAGTGCTCCCATTTACATTTTGAAAAGCATCAACAACATTCACAAACCCATATCGAATAGTTGCTTGGATCAATTGATCTTCACTTATTTGTCCCTTAATATATTTTCTGCATTCATTTAAAAAAGTGCTTGTATTTGAACTTCCTTGTTTATCATTTTGCTTTAAATGAGTAATGATGTTTTTAGAAAAAGGTACAGCAATTTCCTCCAATCTCAATGAGCTTTGGTTATTATCTATTAGAGATAATAATGACTTTGCAAAAGCAAATTTATAGGTGGCAGAATTTTTCCCGAACAAAATTATTGCTCGCCATTGAGACTCCAAACTAGGGTCACTAATCTGAAAAACTGAATTCATTTGGTAGATGCTTTTCCTAAATTGGTAAATATTAAAGATATGGAAGTTTACTTATTTTTTTAATGATGTTGGAAATTTATCTTTAATAAAAGATTGTTTTTAGGATAACCTCTTTTTTGTTTCCAAAAAAAAGGAGCCATTCAAAATGACCCCCTTCAAACGAAAATAGTAATTATAAAAAATTATGAATAAGCTTGGAACAATCTGAAGTAGGACGACACCCTGCTCCAGTTCAAGGATTGATAATACTTGAAAAACCGAGATTCAGATCTTGAGGGGATATAGCAGGACAGCCCCGAGAAAGCATTGATCGGTGTTCCCAGGAAATGGCTGGTGTTCACCTTGTAGATCACTGTCCTGTTCACCTGCTGCCTGACCATCTCATAGTCCTGTCTGGGGTAGTTCTTCGCGCAGAAATCCAGGAGGTCGAATGCAGGTACTGTGTTCACTGCATTCACATCCAGGTCCAGGCGCTGTACGCTCTCCCTGTGCACCACGGTTCCCGGATGCTTTTCGATGACCTCCCGCATGGCTTTGGCCAGGTTGTCCATCTCTCCCATGTCGACCAGCGAGAATGTTGCCGACTGCATCTGGCCCTGCTGCCTGCTGTAGAACTCGTAGTACAGCTGGGCTGCCCGTTTCAGCCCCTTGCGGCTGTCCCGCATCAACAGATACTCCACGATACGGTCATAGGGCATGCCCACGCTGATCACCTCGGTCGGCGATGCCAGGACAAGCGGGACGATGTCCCGCAGCTCGTACAGCACCTCCACCGAGCCCATCGAGCAGGCATCGAATATCAGGTAGTCCAGGTTCCGCGGCAAAACCCGCTTCAGGTCCATGATGTCCATCGTCTTCCCGCCGTCTTCACCGAAGGACTTCAGCTTGGTCATCTTCTTTTCCGTGCCCGGGTGCCAGTTGGTGGCATGCGACCACAGGATCGCGCCATAACTCTCCGACCTAGATAGGTCCTGCATGTCACGGAACACCATTTTCATGACCTCGGGATCCGAGGCGTTGTGCTCCGGATAGCTCTTCAGCACCTTGCTGACGATCCGGGGGCTCCGGTCATGCACGATCTCGTAGATCTTGGGCGCCTGACCGAAGACACGGGCATAAACGATCAGCTTGCCATCGAAGTCCCCAAAGCCGGACTCCATCTGATTGATGTTGTCCATCGCCTCAGCAGCCAAGTTGTTGTTCCCCGACATGTAAACTAGAACAGATTTTGGAGATACAATAATTTCTTCCTTTTCTTTCTTACAAGAAATCAATAAAAATATCATACTTATAAGAACCACGAAAGTTCTGTCAAACGAAGTCGTAAACCTGCTATCTATACCCATCGATTTGAATCATTTTCTCCTATTCAACCAGCCTTTGAATTAAAATCTTTTGAAAGATTATAATCTTCAAAAGATTATTTCTTTCCAACTATTTTGATGTTGTTTAAGCGATATCCCTGTTCATTATTTTCAGCTTCAAATTCAATTGACAAATTATTTTCAGCAGAAATACCAGATATTTTTTGTTCTGAAAATTTATTTTTGGCGCCTAAGACTCCTGAAAGAGTTTGAACTTTGCCATTTACTTTAACTTTAATCCCGTTAGCCGGCATTCCGTCTGCATCTCCTGCCAAGTCAAAAGTCAATACGATATCTTTGAATCCTTCAGCCTTTAATCCATCGATTTTAAATCCTTTCTTACCTTTTGTAGGAAACCATACATGCGCAGGCAATTTTTTGGTTCTTCTGATATCTGAAGTCTTATCAGCATATAAATCTGAGTATTTTACAGATTTATTTTCATATCGGTCATATTTTCCGATCTTAAATCTTACTTTAGAATCATTGGCGGAAATTTCACCAAATTTTTCTTGAAAGAGCGTTTGTTCAATTCCAGTAGGTTCTGGACTCTTTTTTACATTTCTGAAGTTTTTCAAATCAATAGTACCACCTGAAACAGCATTCCAGTCAGTAATTACAGCAGTTCCAGTAACAGCAACTTTTGGCGTAGGTAATGTCATTAAATTAACATTATAAGTATATCTCTTACCAGTTTCATATTTAATGTCAGCAGGTACTTTCCATTCAAAGCTTTCACCACCTGCACTGAATATGATTTCCTTGCCAGCATAATCACCAGGGATTAAAATGGTTTCAACAAAGCTTTTTTTACTATCAACTGAATTAATTTTGGCATTTACATTTGCAGAATTTTCCCCCTCAGAAATGGCTCCTGTAGCTAGATCCATTCCGCTTTTAGTGTTTACAGCACGGAATTCAACTTTTAAATCGGATAGGTTATCAACACCTTCACCTGCTGATACGTTGAATTCGATTTTTGCCAATTTGTGCTCAAATACCAATGATGGTTTTTCTGATGCTTTGTCCAACCCAACAGCATTATTGGAGTACATTACATCAATTTTTTCTTGACTACTCTGATCAGCAATGTTTATTGGCAAGTTATTGCTTTCTAAAGCCGACACAAACGGATAGTAGGCGATAAAATCAACTTTTCCTTCATCAAGAAAATTGATGATATTAGCACCAGTCGCCGAAAAGTTTCCATCACCAGGTGTCGTGTACATTTTGTTGGATGCCAACACTTTTTCCAATCCAGCACCTTGTTTCATGAACACTCCGATTTCGTCATTTTTTCCCCAAGCACTTCCTGACGCTTTCGTTGCTACATTTCCTACAATCTGGGAGGTGAACTGAATACCCTCTTTTGATGGAAGAATTCTGTGGTCATCTTTTTTACAAGATGAGGCAAGAGCAACAATAGCTAAAGCTGCACTTAAGATTTGATTTGTTTTCATTATTATTTATTATGTATTAAAAAAATTCTACAGCGTATTTATCTCTCTATTAATCAACTTCCTTCAACAGATAAATCAATACCGGGAAGTGATCTGAATATCCATTTTGGAACAAATTCCCTGAAAAAGTCCTCAGAGGATAGCCCTTGTACCTGCCATCCTTGGTGATCAGGTATTCGGGATTGTAGATCTCCGATTTCCAGAACTTCAGTGTTTTTCGGTCCTCGCCAAGCAAGGGTTCGGAAACTATGATCTGATCGAACAGGCTCCATTTTGCCTGGTAGCCCAAGGAGCCGATGCCTTTCGAATAATGTTTGTACATGGTGTTGTAGAGTTCTCCTTGGACTACATTCTCCCTCCTGCTCTTGGCACCCAATGTTTCCCGGACGCTGATATCGACAGGATCGTCGTTCAGGTCGCCCATGATGATGATCTTGGAGTTCGGGTTCTTGTGATAGATGGAATCAACGGCAGACTTGACAATGCTGGCCGCAAATTCGCGGAGCTCGGAAGACTTGCCCCCGAACCTCGATGGCCAATGGTTCACGAAAACATGGACCATCTCATTGGCGATCACCCCTTTCACCAACAGCACGTCCCTGGTCACATAGTCCAGTCTGCTGGGAATTTTATAGCCCAGCACCTGAGAATCCACATACCTGAACAGCGCTGGATTGTACAGAAGGGCAACGTCGATCCCCCTGCGGTCGGGAGAGTCATAGTGCACGATCTGGTAATTGCTTTCTGCCAGGGAAGGTTGGTTTACCAAGTCTTCCAGAACCTTTCTGTTCTCGATCTCGCTCAGACCGATCAGCGCAGGTCCTGCTGGACTGTGCTTTCTTCCAATCAGACTCAGAACATGTGCTATCTTTTCCTGTTTCTTCCTGTATTTGTCAGGGGTCCAGTTCATCCCACCTGATGGAGTAAACTCTCCATCCAAGACTGTGGTATCCCGTTCGGTATCAAAAAGGTTCTCTACATTATAGAAAGCTATCGGATAAACTGAATAACTTTTCTGTTGACCAAATCCGATCAAACAAATAAACTGAAGACATAGTGCAGTAAAACCTGTTTTCAGAAACTTCACTTGAATCATTTCTTACTTTCTCCTTTTAGGACAATTACATCCTTTCCTGCAGCTGATCCTACCAATTCAATATTGTCCAGACGGAAACCTATTTTGTTGGATTCAGCTGTGGAAATAAATTCGACGGTCACATTGTTGGATTGTTCAATGTTTGGAATACTGATGGTATACCACTTGTTATTGTCACCAGCTGCATTCGAAATCTCTTTGCTAGCAACTGGCATTGATTTACCATTGACCTTAACCTGAATTTGGTTGAGGTTAGCTTTAGCATTAGAATCAAATAAGTTTGCAGTGAGTTGGTAATTTAGTGTCACCTCACCTTTATCGATAGTATTTATTCCAGTGATTTTAACATTAGCTTCTCTATTAGCTGGTAACCAAATGTGAGCACCATTTGCCCCCCGCACGCTACGGATATCAGCAACGCCATTTTCTTCGGAATATTTAATCGGGGCTTTCATGTCGAAATCCTTAAAATCATTGATTTTGGGACGGTTTCCAGATTGGTAAACCCCCTTTCCAAAAGTTTCTTTAAAAAAACTACCAGCCACGGGCTTTACCTTTTCAGGCTCTTGACCGTCAAATGTTTTGACATCATTTTTTGTTCTCAATATCAACTGCCATGTTCCATTGAACCTGCCCAGGATACCTACCAAGCCTCCTTTTCCAACAGGAAGAAGGTCTTGCGAAAAACTTGCATATTGACTGGTTCGAACTATTATTCTTTTACCATCTTTATCACTGATATCTTCGTTTGATGTAGCATCCTTAGAAGCATAGTTTTTCTTTCCACCATTGGCAAAACGGACATCTTTTAACTCTACAAGTTGATGCGCCATGTCATCAGTTAGTTTGCTTAAATCAACAACCTGCGGAACAGCATTCTTTGGATTTGGCCATGAGTTTACCTGAACTTTCTTTTTAAAAATCTCCCAAGAAATTCTATTCGCATTTGTGGTGCTCAGTCCAATCTGCAATTCTCCCCCATATCTCAGGATATAGAGATCCTTTAGATTGACGAAAACCTCCTGTCCGACTTGATATGTACCATAAACAGCATTCTGTTCTACCCCGATATTGATGGCAGCAGTTTCATCCTGTATATAGATCTGTTTGTAGATGTTTCCAGACTCATCGTTACCAGTCACAATGCCTTTGAAGATTAATTCTTCCTCTATCAGAACTGGGTCAGAAATTTTTGAAAAACGATCTTTCAGTTGTTTGATGGTGATGTTTGCAGCTTTGCCTTTATATTGTGGCTCTGTCAGCGGTGGTGGCATATATTCACGCTCGCAGGACATAAAGCACATGCTGACGAAGAACAATAATATGTAGCCTATATTTTTCATGTTGTATTAATTTTAAAACCTATAACTTGTGTTGAAAAAAATGTTCAGTCCCTGCATATAGAAGTACCTTGAACTGAAGCGATCCGGGTAGGTCAGGTCAAGACGTCCCTGTTCGAAACCCCCAGTTCCGATACCTCTGTTGTTCAAAAGGTTCATGACCGAGAGATTGAAGTTCAATGCCCTCCTGTTTTTGAGATATAGGAGCTTACCAACAGAAGCATCAATTGTTAAATTACTCTCTAGACGTTCTTGAGTAGTCAACTGTTGATACGACTCATAACTCTCTTTATAGGGATTTACTGTTGAGTAAACTGAAGATGTACGTCTTAGTGGGGCTGCAGACATGTAATTTCTGCCCACCAGGTTACCGCTCAGCTCAAAGAACCAGTAGTCATAAAAGTATCTCGCAGCTACGATCCCCGCTGCCTGTGGTGTCCCCGAAACATGGAGGTTCTTCATGTACACCGTTTCCTCAACGTTCACCAGCAGCCCGTTCTCGGAGTTCATCGTCCCCATCGGGTTGTTGCTGTAATAGTATTCCCCAAAGCTCCCTATGAAATCGAAGTTCCAGTTCTGGTCCAGGCTGTAGGTCAGGCTCGCCTCCACCCCCCTGTGCCGGCGGTCGACACCGCTCAGGTTGTGGAAAACAAAGGTCCGCTGGGAGTCGTGGTAGTAGTTCATCCGCTCCAGCTGGTCATAGAAATTCGTCTGGAAGACAGAGATCCTGCCCGCAAGCTTCGGCATCGAGAACACGTAGTTCAGGTCCGAATGGAACACCTTCCCGCTCGACAGGCCCTTCACCACACGGTCCGTCACCCTGGACATCACATAGGCGCGGTCGGGCAACGGCGGTTCGGTGATGTAGGCCATGTTCGCCGACAGGAAATGCCTCCCGTCGAACTTATACGTCGCCCCGGCCTTCACCGTGAAATCGACGAAACCGTACTTCGGTCCCTTCCCATAGGAGTGGTCCGGAAAACGGCCGTTCATCATGTTCCCCTTCCTCTGGAAGTCCGTATAGCCGATCTTCGTGCCGTAGTAGATGTCAAGGTTCCGAGTCTGGTAGCTGTTCGCTATCCAGGCATTCACGCTCTCGATGTCGATGTCGAAATCATAGCCGAAGATATCACCCTCGTACACCTTGCGGTTCGGATATTTCAGGTCGTTCTGCTTGATGCTCTCGTTGCCCGGGTTCTCGCGCTCGGCGAACTTGTCCAGGTCCATCACGTGGCTCGAGCCCATCAGGTCATCTACCGTCTTGTACTGGTAGGACCTGCTCGAACGAGCTTCAATTCCTCCTGTGAGAATGGAGTTGTTATCATATAGTTTATGAAAAGTAGTGCTCAAAGTACCTTCCAGCACATCCGAATGGCGACGCTCTAGCATGTAAAGTGCTGCTCCAGCATTCTTGCGTACATTTTCTGGATTCATGTTCTGCCTGTACATTTCGTCCCAGTTCAATTGGGTAACTCTTGGATCGCGAGATTTCCAAAGACCAGTGTATTCCTCAACCGTTGAAATATCTATTTTAGGTGTAAACTTTCCATAGTTTGACGGCAAATATCTGTAGTAGTCCGGTCTAGGGTCCATGGCATTGTACCAGTTCAGTGCGCTGTTGCTATAGCGTCCATAATGGAACATCCCGCCAGAGGTCAGACTGGTTTTTTCATCGATCTTCCAGCGGTGCGAAACCACTGCTGTGGGATCGAAAGCCTTTACTATCCGGGAGTTTCTTACCTTCCCGTTGTGGTAACCCCAATTTGGGTTGTAAAGATTGTTTCCAACCAAATCATACACTTCCTGAAAAGAGGAACCCTGCTGCCCACGGACCACGGGCGAACCAAAGGTCAAGAGCGACAGGGAATGATCTCCATCCTGCCATTGCTTCTCTGCGGAGAGTGCATATGAAAGATTTTTGTACGATGTGCCCGGGATTGCTCCCTTGTCGGAATAACGGCCACCGACCGCTCCCGTGAAGGCCCAGCCACGCTCGTTCAGACCCGTGGAGTAGCTGAACATCGAGCGCGCATAATAATTCCTGTTCGTATAGGACAGGGTGAGCTTGCCCCCCTTTGCATAGGAGCTCGCCCGCATATTGATGTTCTCGGAACCGCCGATGGTCCCGAGCGTATAAGTGCCTACTTGATTATAGTTAACGACGTCACCGTTCCTGGTCAGGTCGTTCAAGGCCCCGATAGAGGCATAGTTGAACACGCGGCGGTATTGGTCGTTGGCCAGAACACCGTTGATATAGGTGTGTTCGTAAAAGTTGTCGTAGCCCCTTACCCTGAATCGGTATGGCGACAGTTTGAACCCGACCTTGTTGAGGTACAGGTCATTGGAAAGGATAACAGATGCCTGGATGTCCTGCGTGCTCATGTCCCCTTCCGAGGAGATGATACCATCGTCGATGACCCCCAGAACAGTCTGTACATCGACCTGGTTCTCCGCCAGAAGTTCGATATCATCTAATGTCCTTGACCCAGAATCTAATAATTCTAGGTTAAGCTCAAAGCTTCTGAATCCTGCAGATTGGATGGTCAGTTTCTCATTACCAGGTTTGAGGTTCACAAATACAAATTCACCTTCTTCATTTGTACTCGTGGTCATTTTGTTCTGCTCCAGGAAAATTGTGATCCCCACCAAGGGGACTTTGGTGCGTTCATGTATTACCCTCCCTTTCAGTTGGATTCCTTCTTGAGAATATCCCAGAAAACTGAAACAGGTCAATAATATGATAATTGGTAAAATTCTTTGCATAGTTACTTCTGGATAAGAAGAGTATATGAGAAAAGATGGGGACCGCAACGGCCCCCTATCTTATTAATGAAAAATTATTTTTTTCCTACTAATTTGATGTTGTCAACGCGGTAGCCAGCTTTATTAGAAGCTGATTCAGCATAAAATTCAACTGTGTAAGTTTGAGCTGTAGGAAGACCAGTGATTTTTTGTTCAACAAAAGTATTTGCCGATCCTAAATTTCCAGATGTAGATAATTCGGTGCCATTTACTCTAATTTTAACAACATTAACTGATGCATTAGCAGCATTTGCAGCCAAATCATAGGTTAATACGATGTCTTTGAAACCGTCTGCATTAATTCCTTCAATTTTAAATCCTGTTGTTCTGCTGCCTGGAAACCATGCGTGTGACTCCATTGAGCTAGTTCTTCTGATATCCACATATCCCGCTTTGTATAAATCTGAATATTTAACTGTTTTATCATCAAATCCAGTATAAGTTTCGAATCTGAATTTAGTAGTTACACCTTTTTTGATATCACCAAATCCTTCTTGATAAAAAGTTTGTTCTTTTGCATTTGTTGTTGGTTCAGGTGTAGTAGTTACTGTTCCACCATCTTTTCCTGCTTTGAATGATCCACCAATAATCGAAGTACAGTCAGTGATTGTTGCATTACCTTCAACCACTACTTGTTTAGTCTCACCCGATTCCAATGACACATTATAAGAGTATTTCTTACCTGTTTCATAAGCAAGGTTAGCGGGCAAAGTCCATTTAAAGTTTTCATTTCCGGCAGTGAAAACAACTTCTTTTCCAGCGTAATCTCCTGGAATCAAGATTGCTTCTACTGTGTTTTTACCATCAACTGAGATGATTTTAGCATTTACGTTTGCTGAATTAGATCCTTTAGAAATTACACCCGTAGATAGATCCATAGAAGCAGTGGTATTAACTGCATTAAAAACAGTTTTTAATCCTGAAAGATTAACTCCAGTTCCTCCAGTAACATTGATTTCTATTTTTGACAATTTATGTTGGAATGTCAATGCTGGACTACCTGAAGTTTTGTCCAATCCTGTAGCATTGTTAGAATACATTACGTCAATTTTCTCTTGAGCTGTTTGGTTGCTCACATTGATCGGTAATGTAGTTCCGCTTACAGCCGAAGCATATGGATAGTAGGCAATAAAGTCAACTTTTCCTTGATCAGGATAGTTGATCACATCAGCACCAGTTGCTGTAAAGTTTCCATTTCCAGGAGTAACATACTTTTTGTTGGCTGCCAATGCGTTGCCCAATCCGCTTCCTTGCTTCATGAATACGCCAATCTCATCATTCGCTCCCCAAGTAGTTCCTGAAGCTTTTGTTGCTGCATTCCCTTCAATTTTTGAAGTGAACTGAACACCTTCTGTTGAAGGTAGTTTTCGGTAATCATCTTTTTTACAAGATGCCATAAGGGCAACGATAGCTAATGTTGCGCTTAAGAATTGTTTTGTTTTCATTTTATATATTTAATTGATAAAATCCATGGTTATCGCCAGACAGAATTGTTGATCGTCTGCTTTTTGTCCTCCGAAAGACCAGGAAAGAAGGTATGGCCAGTTTCCTTTTCTAGGTCGCTGACTGTGGTCCTATAGCTGTTCGGGTCGGCTTGAGTATTCATTGGTTCGTTGTTGATCTTGAACCCAATGGTATAGTATTCCTTACCGCGCTTCATCGCCAAGGCTTTGTAATAATATTTCGGCTTGGCTACCTGCTTGCCAGAATTGTCATTAACATAATCTATACGCGAATCCGTTTTGGTTTGGATTGCTGCTCCGGTTACCACATACATGGTATCTACACCCGCACTTTTGGCCCAGTTACGGACTTTAATTTCCAGTTTCGCCCAAACACCTTGGTTCATTGAAGAGGCCTGAGCTGTCATGTTCGTAAAATAAAATGTTGTTGCGTTTTCTGCCCTGTTTCTTGTTCGGTCAGCACTTGGAATTTGATGACCGCGGTCAAAACCACGACCAAATCCCTTTGAAAGATGTGGTTGAAATTGGTTAGGAAAGGCAGGGTCAAATGCCCAGGCATTGGATCTTTTCTGATTACCTAAATAATCACGGCTCAATGGATACGCTACCCAAAGTGCCAATCGGTTCTTTTTGTCATAAAGCATCGCAAAATTACGCTTGGAACGGTCAGGCGTCATCTTGAAATTATACTCCAAGTCAGCAGAATTTGCAATGATGGGCAGTTCCATGTAGGAAATATTCGGTTTGGTGATCACCTCCCCCTCATCCCCAAGGATAATGGAATATTGGTATCTGTTGCCGGCAGCATAGTCAATGTCCTGCTTTGCAATATCCCAAGTATAAGTATCCCCATTATTATTCCTGAAAACAATTTTTGATTGTTTGCTAAGCTTACCCGGAAAAACGATCCATTCAATAATGGTCTCTTCTCCAGATTTGATAACTTTTCCTTCAACCTCCTTGAATGATTTGGTTTGCTTAAGACTTCCATCCTCCAAGTTGAAAACTCCTTCTGTTTCTAATTCATGAAATTTCGCTGTTACTCCTTGAATACCTTTCCCTTTAACAGAAAACTGAATCTTGGACATGATCCTTTCCATTGTCAACTTGACAGGACCTTCTTGTACAGAGGAGTTACTTGCACTTCCCCCAACCAAATAATCAATATGGGATTGATCTTGTTGGTCGGAGATATCTAACCTGCGGTTAAATGTATCACCACTTTGAAATGGATAGAATGATTTGAAATTCACAGATTTCCCTTTTGGAAATCGAATTTCATTATTGGAGTTCTTCGGAGAAAAATTTCCAGAACTATTAGTTATAAATTGTTTATTGAAACCCTCAGCTAGTACACTGTTGGCATTGAGCGTATTCCCCTCAAACATAAAAATTGATATAGAATCATTTTGATCCCATTGGTTACCCGATACACGGGTTTGAACTTGTCCTGAGATTTGACTTGAAAATAAAACAGACTGTTTTTTTTCTGTAAATGGCAATTCGATGTCTTTTCGACAAGAATAGAATAGGGTTAGGAAACTAACGAACAGGAGTACTCTTTTAATCATTAATGTATTAATTCTTTTGTAAATAATTTTTTGTTTCTTTTAAATTAACTTACAAGCCATAATAAGCTTGCTTTGTTTGGTATTATCGTTACAAGCAAATTTATAAAGGTTATTACAAAATTAAATTAATGAATTATTAAACTATTATTACTAAAAAGAGTTAATTTTAATTATTTATTAAATTTTAACATAAAATCATGCCTCTAGGCTCATAAAACGGCATAAATAAAAAAAGGCAAAAACGGTATTCGCGTTTTTGCCTTTTTTAGCAGGTCAGAATTATTTCCTTATCCTTCCTTTGGTTTATAGTGGAATTTCCCTTTTTCTATTGAATCTTGTTTATCTGAATCGCATATTGCAAATGTAAAACCATCTTGAAGTGCATAAGATCCATATTCTCCATTTTTATTCAGGGCTAAAAATCCAACCTGAATATCTTTAGCAATTTCAGGTTTCTTTTTCACGATTCGCATAACAGCTTCCTTACAGGCTTCCTCAGGCGAATACCCTTGTCGCATCAATTCAACTACTAAGAAACTTCCTACATTTCGAATGACCTCTTCTCCAACTCCTGTGGATGTCGCGCCACCAACTTCATTGTCTACATACAGTCCAGCTCCGATTATAGGGCTATCTCCTACACGGCCATGCATTTTAAAAGCCATTCCACTGGTTGTACAGGCGCCTGACAAGTTTCCATCAGCATCCAGCGCCAACATACCGATAGTATCATGGTTATATTTATTGCCTGGAAGTTTCTCTGTGGCAAAAGATTTGTTCTCAATATTCATCACTGGCTTATATTTCTTTTCTTTAAGCCATTCCTTCCATGCTTCTTCAGATTCTGCTGTCAAAAGCTTTTCGGCAGTAAATCCATTTTCCAAGGCAAACTGACGTGCTCCATCACCCACCAACATCACGTGAGGGGTCTTTTCCATAACCAGTCGGGCAACAGAAATTGGATGTGCAATATCCTCCATGGCAGCTACAGAACCACAATTTCCCAACTCATCCATGATACATGCGTCCAAGGTCACATGTCCATCCCGGTCGGGATATCCACCTTTACCAACTGTCGTGTTCTTCAGGTCAGCTTCCGGAACTTTAACACCTTGCTCAACAGCATCGAGCGCACGGCCATTATTTTTTAATATTTCCCAAGCCGCTAGGTTGGCGGCAACACCAAAATCCCATGTCGATATAACAATCGGTTTACGGACAGCCTTCGAAGGTTTCTCCTCACCTTGACACGAGAGAGCGCTTGCTACAGTTCCAATACTGGCAGCACCTAGTATACCTTGTTTTATAAATTTTCTTCTTGAATGCATAGTAATTACAATATTAGGAATTGCATTTACAAAGAACAAGCTTTAAACAATTGTAAATTATGCGTTATTAACAGTTAATTATTTGGAAAAAACGTATTAATATGCTTCATTACATCCAAATTTTCGCATATTTATGCGGTTTTACCATATATTACAATTATTAAAGACTAGAATAATGATACGTATAGCTTCTCTATTCTGCACATTTCTCTGTTTAGGTAATATTTCCAACGCACAAACAGACTCTACGATCTATAAAAAAGTTGATCAAATCGTTCAAGATGCCAAACAGCAATTCGCTCCTGATAAACGAACAAAAATAGTAGCCCTTGTTTCGGCTAATCCGACAAACAACACTTACACGGTTGAATCGACGATTCCTGAAGCAAGTTCTTTTATAAAAACAAAGACTGCAAATCTTCCAGCAACTATCAAAATTAATGCACTCCCAGACTCATCAGTTGGCGAGAAAATACATGGAGTAGTCAATCTATCTGTTGCAAACTTTAGGACTAAACCAGGAAATGCTTCTGAAATGGCTACACAAGCATTATTAGGCACTGAAATAGATCTCCTTCAAAAGGTAGATGGCGAATTCAGAGCCAGAACTCCCGAAGGTTATATTTCTTATGTCCCGGCTTCTTCAGTTGCCGCAATGGACAAAAATAGCCTCGAAAAGTGGAGAAAAATGCCGAAAATCATCTATACTGCAGAATTCGGAAAATCACTATCCCAAGCCGACCCAAAAAGCTTGCGCGTTTCTGATTTGGTTTATGGTGATATTTTAGGTTTGGTTTCCGAAGAAGGAAATTATTATAAAGTATCATACCCAGACAATCGTATTGCATTCATCCCAAAAGAGGAAGCTTTAACCTTTGAAAACTGGATAAAATCTAGGGAACTTACTCCTGAAAATGTTATTAACAGTGCAAAGACCATGATGGGACTTCCCTATCTATGGGGCGGTACTTCAGTCAAAGGTGTTGATTGTAGTGGTTTTACTAAAACCGCTTACTACATGAATGGATACATTATTCCTCGGGATGCCTCACAACAAGTACTAGCAGGTCAAGCAATTGATATCTTAGATAAAGAAGGTCATTTCGATCCAAACAAAGCTTTAAAGAACCTAAAACCCGCAGATTTGTTGTTTTTTGCTTCTGGCAAGAATAGCAACCCAAATGCACGGGTTACACATGTAGCCTTATATATTGGAAATGGAGAATTTATCCATTCAGCTGGAACTGTTCGCATCAATTCGATGTTAAAGAATGCCAACAATTATGATGACTTTCAAACTAGAACCGTTGTAGCTGCCAAGAGATACATCGGAATTCAAGACCAACAGGTTCAAAAAATCCAAGAAAACCCTTATTACAAACAATAATAATGATGAACAGCAACGAATGGCACAGCAAAAAAATGGGAAAATTTACCCTACGCTATAAGCCATATACTTTAGAATTACGTCATGTATTTACCGTAGCATCTTTCAGTAGATCTACAACACCTGTTGTTCTGACAGAATTGGAATACGATGGGGTCATTGGATATGGTGAAGCAAGCATGCCACCCTACCTTGGAGAATCTCAAGAATCTGTAATCAATTTCTTGAATAAAATAGACCTTTCAGGATTTGATTCACCTTTTCAGACTGATGAGATCCTGCAATACATCGATCAAGTAGACAGTAAAAACACCGCAGCAAAGGCTTCTGTAGACATCGCCTTGCATGATGTTCTTGGAAAATTGATGGGACAGCCTTTCTATAAAATATGGGGGCTAAATCCTGACCTGATTCCACCGACATCATACACCATCGGAATTGACACCGAGGAGATGATTCGAAAAAAAGTCGCTGAAGCAGGACAATTCAAGATCTTGAAAGTGAAACTAGGTTTGGATACCGACAAAATGATTATTGATACCATCCGTTCTGTTACTGATGTACCGCTTTGTGCAGATGTAAACCAAGGATGGAAAAACAAAGAAGAAGCCTTAGAAATGTCGCATTGGTTAAAGGAAAAGAATGTTGTTTTTCTTGAACAACCGATGCCAAAAGAAATGATAGACGAAAATGCTTGGTTGACTGAACATTCTCCAATTCCTACAATTGCCGATGAAGGTTGCCAACGTTTAGTTGATGTCCCTGGTCTGAAAGGGGTATATACCGGGATAAACATCAAATTAATGAAATGTACAGGCATGCGGGAAGCCAAAAAAATGGCAGAACTAGCCAAAGCGTTGGACATGAAGGTAATGTTGGGCTGTATGACAGAAACATCTTGCGCAATCAGTGCTGCAGCACAATTGGCACCATTGGTTGATTGGGCAGACTTAGATGGAGCATTATTGATTGGAAACGACATCTACGACGGAATGCAAGTAATAGAAGGAAAGTGTATACTTCCAGAGAGACCTGGTATCGGGATCCTCAAAAAATAAATAGTAAAAGATTACCTAGAAAAACAATAACCATAATTATGAAACATCATCTACTCACAACCTTGTGCGTGATGGCCTGTACGTCTATGCAGGTCGTTAATGCACAACAAATCGCTGTAGCTGGAAAAGTTTCTGGGCCAGACGGAGCTCCAATCGCCGGAGTAACCGTATCGGTTAAAGGAACATCAATCAGCACGAGCACAAACGAAAATGGTTTGTTCACCATCAATGCAGACCACAACGCAACCTTAGTGATATCCTATATCGGATATAACAAACAAGAAGTCCCATTAAATGGAAGAAAGACCTTAAACATCAGCCTACAACAAGATGACCAAGCTATCGACGAGGTAATGGTCGTAGCTTATGGAACGGCCAAAAAAAGCTCATTTACAGGTTCTGCTTCTGCGGTAAATTATGACAAGGATTTAAAGGATATCCCAAACACTTCCTTTGAAAATGCACTATCAGGAAGGATGCCTGGAGTTCAAATCACATCGACTTCCGGTCAAGCAGGCGCAACCTCATCCATCAGTGTCAGAGGTATTGGATCAATGAATGCATCTAATGAACCACTCTATGTAGTTGATGGTGTTCCCGTTTCATCTGGAAACACAGGCCAAATGACCGGTATATTGTCAGGTACAACCAACAACATTATGTCAACTATTAACCCTAGTGACATCGAGTCTGTATCTGTTCTAAAAGATGCTGCAGCAGCTTCCCTTTATGGATCAAGGGCTGCAAATGGTGTAGTTATCATCACTACTAAATCCGGTAAAAGTGGAAAACCAAAAATTGACTTTAGGACATCTCTTGGAATCACCCCAACCTGGGCAACAGATAATTACAAACCAGGGAATGTTCAGGAACAAATCCAATATTTCTATCAGATTTTCCACGACTACAGAACCTCAAATGGATACACCGAAGAGGAGGCAAATACCTATGCTTTGAACAGGATGAATACCAGATTTGGTATTCATGGCTATGAATTCTCAAGCGAGGGAATCGGTTTGTATGATAAAATCATCATCAAAGGTAAAACGGATGGTGTAGAAAATCGTGACGGTAAGTATTTCGACTGGAATGATGCCCTTTTCAGAACCGGACAATATCAAACTAATGACCTCTCTGCAAGTGGAGCTACGGATAAAACAAAATACTATTCTTCCTTATCATACACCACGGACAAAGGCCGTGCATATACCAATGAATTCGAAAGAATCGGTGGAAGACTAAATTTTTCTCATCAATTGACAGATAAGGTAGAATTTGCCACAAATTTCAATTTGAGCCACAACAATAAAGAAGGTTATAATGATACCCGTAATACAGGTACCAATTATATGTACTTGGCAAACAATCTTTTGTTTCCATTCTATTGGCCAACAGACTATAAGACTGGTGAAGAATATAAGTTGCGCTATAGCTCCTTAGGTTACAACCCTCTATTCTATGATAAACAATGGGAAAATAATTCAAAAACCTTGAGAATTGTTGCTGCACCTTCATTAACTGTTAAGTTTTTGCCTGGATTAACAGGTAAAACCATTTTCTCTTATGATAACGCAGTGGTAAAAGATCATTTATATTATAGCCCACTTCATTACCATACGACATATGGAGCAACGGCCAATGGAACTGTATTTGAATACGACACCAATATCAAAAAGATCATCTCTTCGACAACATTAAATTATAACAAGACCTTTGCTGACGACCATAATCTTGATTTACTCGTAGGTTTTGAGGCTGAAAAAAATGAAACCAACTACCAATATGCAAGCGGTTCCAACCTGCCTTCTAGTTCGTTACATACTGTAGCAACAGCAGGTATCAAGGATGCTAGTGCATTTTTGTGGGGAAACAATATGATGTCCGTTTTCTCTAGAGCAGAGTATAACTTTAAAAACACATATTTCTTATCTGGATCTTTAAGAAGGGATGGTAACTCGAGATTTGGACCAGACACACGCTGGGGCAACTTTTGGTCACTATCTGCTGCATGGAACCTAATGAACGAAGGTTTTATTTCTGATATTGAGGAAATAAACCTGTTGAAAATTAAAGCATCTTATGGTACAAATGGTACTTTGCCCATTAATGACTATGGCTGGAGATCACTTGCTACCTATGGATTCAATTACATGGATCAACCAGGTGGTAATTTAACTACCATTGCCGATCAAAACCTAAAATGGGAGAAAAACTATTCCTTCAATGCAGGAGTAGAATTTGGATTGTTCAACAATAGATTATTCGGTTCCGTTGAATATTTCAACAGAGATTCCAGAGACCTATTACAAGATGTAAACATCTCATTGGTTACTGGTTTCAATTCAACATTGATGAACGTAGGTGAAATCAATAACAAAGGCTTGGAGGTTTCATTGGGTGGAGACATTATCAGAAAGGATAATTTCAGATGGTCTGCCAATGTAAATGCATCTTTCCAAAAGTCTAAGGTTACAAAATTATATGGAGGTAAAGATTTGACATGGTGGGATCCAACTGGTGGAGATAGCCGTGTTCAGTTTATTTACAAAGAAGGTGAAGACGTATTTTCATATTATTTGGCAGAATGGGCTGGTGTTGATCCAAGTAATGGTAAGCCTATTTGGTATACAAATGATGGAACTGAAGGTGAATTTTTACACAATGGCCGTGGCGCAACGAACAAAGTAGCTGATGCAAAACAAATCATTGCAGGGTCTCCAATCCCTAAAGCTTATGGTGGTATTAATACCGATTTTGAATACAAAGGAATATCAGTAGGATTCAATTTCACTTACAAATTAGGCGGTAAAATATTCGATTCCGGTTCTAGAGATGTGGCTGAAGACGGTTACTATTGGGAAAGAATACGCTCCTACTATGCCATTCAAAATGTATGGACACCTGACAATCCAAACTCATTATATCCTTTCGTAAGTGGTAATGACCCTGAAGATGGTATCACACGTTCAACCCGTCATCTATATGATGCCTCTTACATTCGCTTGAAAAATGTAAATGTTTCATACAGATTGCCAGCTACGGTTAGCAATAAAATAGGATTGAGCAACGCAAGAATATTCTTTAATGGTACTAATTTATTAACAGCTTCTAAATTCAAATGGGCAGATCCCGAGGTTAACCAATATGGAACTCGTGGGTGGGAAAACCCATTCGGCAAAACTTATACGTTCGGTTTAGAAGTTAGTTTATAACCTATCAATTAATGTCATTATGAAAAAGAAATCACTTTATATAATAGCTTTAGCCAGTTTAACAATGTTCTCATGCAAGGACTTCTTAGACGTAAAGCCAACGAATTCAACAGACTCAAGTGTGACCATCCAAACTTTAGCCGATGCTAAGGTTATGATCAATGGTTTGACAAGGAAAGTCGCGCAATCAAGCCTATATGGCAGAAACATGTTACTTTATGGAGACACTAAAGGTGGTGATCTAACCATCGTATCGCAAGGACGTGGATTAGACGCACTTTATGTATTCAACCATTCTGTAAACAACAATAATTATGCAGACTTCTGGACAGATGGATACAACGCTATCATGCAAGCGAATAACATCATAAAAAGTATTGATGGATTGCAAGCTGCTGGAACTGAACTAGACTTCAATAATTATGAAGGTCAAGCATTGACATTCCGTGCCTTGCTACATTTTGACTTGGTCAAGCTATATGGAAAAACATATACAGAAGATCCAAATGCACATGGCGTACCTGTTGTTACAGAACTTTTGGAAACCTCTGCCCTGCCATTAAGAAGCAAAGTTTCTGATGTTTACACACAAATCATTGCTGACTTAGAAGCTGCAGCACCATTGCTTTCAAAAACAAAATCAAATGGATATATCAATTATTACCTTAATAGAGCCATTCTTTCAAGGGTTTATATGACTATGGGTAATTATGATAAAGCATTGGCAATGGCTGAAGAAATCATAGATTCTAAGGTTTACTCCCTTTATTCAAATTCAGAATGGGTATCCTCTTGGGCAAATCAATTTGGAAAAGAATCAATTTTTGAAATAACAATTGCCAAAGATCAGGGAGATTTGGGGTCATCTTCTTTAGGTTTCTATTACCTAAAAAACAAAGTCAATAATGCTTTGGGTAATTTTACAGCATCAGATTACTTCCTAGAAAGATTAGGACAAGATGAAACCGATGTTCGCTGGGGCATTTTCACAGATGATGAATTGGAAAGACAGGCATCATGTTACAAATATGTTGGTTCCGTAGAGATGGACGGTGATGGTAAGGATACTTATACCGCTGTAAACATTAAAGTTGCGCGCTTATCTGAAATTTACTTGAATGCTGCTGAATCAGCTTTAAAGAAATCTTCTCCAGACAAAACGAAAGCTGCAACTTATCTTAATGAAATCCGTAAAAGATCTCCAAAATTACCTTTGGCAACTGCTGCTACTGTTACAGAACAAATGATTTTGGACGAAAAAAGTAA
Organism: Sphingobacterium sp. 1.A.5; assembly: GCF_002734235.1. NCBI lineage: Bacteria > Pseudomonadati > Bacteroidota > Sphingobacteriia > Sphingobacteriales > Sphingobacteriaceae > Sphingobacterium > Sphingobacterium sp. 1.A.5. The sequence goes on along the minus strand of NZ_PEBA01000063.1, from coordinate 150,940 downwards.
AGAGCTATATGGCGAAGGATTCCGTTATTGGGACATGATCAGAACGAACAAAACGATCACGTTTAATGATGAACATGTTGGTGTATCGATGACGCACCGCGAAAAATCCATCAACAGAACATTCTATAAAACTATATTGCCAATCCCAAGATTAGAACTTGATGCCAATCCAGGCTTAGAAGAACAACAAAACCCAGGATATTAATAAGTTTAAACACATAAAAAACGGGAAAGACTAAATCTTTCCCGTTTTTTTTAGCAAGAAATTTAAAATTTTTGGAACCGTTTCCAAAACGCTCAAAAAACCGCAAAGAAATTAAGAAAATAACCACCATTTCTCCTCTTAACTAAAAGAACTCTATAATTTCCTGCATTATTTTGCAAATAATTCATTGTTTTTAACATGAATCCGTTATATTCGTTTATCTAAATAACCAATAACGCTAAAGATGAAACTACCAACTTGCTTATCAATTGCGGTTGCATCGTTATGCTCCATACAGATGCTCTCCGCGCAACAATTGTCCATAGCTGGAAAGGTTACAAACGCAAATGGTGAACCCATAGCTGGGGCTTCCATTTTTGTAAAAGGTACGCAAACAGGTACCGCCAGCAATGAGAACGGATTGTTCAACCTAAATGCCCCTAGCGATGGAACCTTGCAAATCAGGGCCGTAGGTTACGCCCCATTGGAAGTACCGATCGCCGGCAAAACAAATTTCAATGTCCAATTACAACAAGTCGATGATGCTATTGACGAAGTCGTAGTAACCGCGCTGGGAATCGAAAGGAATCCAAAATCCCTAGGTTATGGTGCACAAGGAGTAAATAGTGCAACCCTAAACGCCAACAAACAATCCAACTTAGTGAATGCCCTCCAAGGTAAAATTGCTGGTGCAAACATTAGTTCCACTGGAGGTGCCCCAGGACAAGGTGCTAATATCCAAATCCGCGGTATTAACTCCATCGATCCTACTCGTCCTAGCCAACCTCTATTTGTAATTGATGGTATCCTGATGGATAACTCAACATCAACACAAGGCGGTACTGCTGAAGTTCGAGGAATGAGTAACAGGGCCGTCGATATCAACCCCGACGACATTGAAACCATCAATATCCTTAAAGGAGGTGCCGCAACAGCATTGTACGGTTTGCGGGGCGCAAATGGTGTAGTTGTTATAACCACTAAGAGTGGAAAAGCTGGAACGATAAAAATAGATTATCAGGGAACAGTAGGATTTGAAAATGTCAATAAATTCCCTAAAATGCAGGATACGTATTCACAAGGATGGCAAGGGGTCTATAACAAAGACGATTTCTGGCCAGCATTTGGACCAACAGTTGAAGAGGCTATTAAATTAGACCCAACTCACCCTGCTCAATTATATAAACCTTTTGAAGAAGCTTTCGATACTGGTAACCAATTCAGAAACTCGTTGAGCTTTTCTGGAGGTTCCGAAAAATTCACATTCTTAACATCGATTTCCCAACTGAAACATAATGGTGTTTTACCTGCTACAGATTTTAAAAATCTGCAAGCCAGATTAAATACAAATTTTACTATCAATGAAAAACTGAAAGGTACTTCTTCGATATCCGTAAATAATTCTGGTGGTTATCGTGGAAATGCCAATAGATACGCTGAACAATTGATTTATTGGTCACCAAGACATAATATCAGAGATTATGTTCTTGAAAATGGAACCATGAATTCTTATGGTGAAACGGACAACCCCATTTACATCGCTCACACAAACAGATTCAAAGATGATGTCCTGCGTGTAATCGGAGGATTTGATCTAACTTATTCACCTGCCAAATGGGTAGACTTAATGTATCGCATTGGGGTAGACACCTACCGAGATGACAGAGAAGCTACTGCAATTGGTTACCAGGGACTGACTGACGAACGTATCGTATATGATAATGGTGTCGAAGGAGCTGATGGTAGAGGTTTCTATAATGTCTACAACAACAATTATAGAGCATTGAACAGTACATTCATTGCAACCTTTAAGCATCAATTCAACGAAGATTTCGGAGGTAAAGTCAGGGTAGGACAAGATATTTACGATCAAGTAACCAAGAGAAACGCGACTGAAGGAGGCGATTTGACTGTGTATGATTGGTTTGATCTTGGCAATGCAAATATTCTAAAGTCATCATCTTACAATGAAAAATATAGACTGATGGGCTTTTTTGGAGAGCTGGAAATGACTTACAAGGATTATTTGTTTTTGACCTTAACCAGCAGAACAGATATAACTTCAACCCTAAATCCTAAAAATAGAGCCTTTACTTATAATTCTGCATCCTTGAGTTATGTTTTTTCAGACCATATAAAATTGCCTGAAGTGATTAATTTCTCAAAACTAAGACTTTCGTATGCTGGAATTGGTAAAGATGCAGCTCCATACTCTACGAGTAAAGGATTTGGACCATATACGTCCTTACCAACGGGATATATTGGATTCACAAGACCTGCACTTTTGGGTGATGAAAATTTAAAACCTGAATTTACAAATACTATTGAAGCTGGTTTGGAAATGAAATTCTATAACAGCAGATTAGGCTTTGACCTGAATTTCTATAATTCGGTAAGTAAAGACCAAATTATTAAAGTTCCAGTAACATCAACAACAGGGTATGTTACTGCCGCAATTAATGCCGGAAGTATTAGAAACCGAGGTCTAGAAATAACACTGAATACAGTACCTGTTAAAAAGGAAAATTTTACATGGAACTCGGATATTAACTTCTCTTTCAACAGAAACAAAGTATTGGAAATTCGTGAGGACCTAGACGATGAAATTGTGGTATCTTCAGAATTCGGATATCTTAGTTCTACAGTTTCGATGCGTATTAAACCTGGAGAATCTTATGGTACTTTGTATGGAAGAACCTACAAACGTTATTATACGCCAGAAGAAATCGAACAGGGCTTGGATAAAACCAGAGAGTACGATGATAGCCGTCCGCTTTTAATTGGTGCAAATGGATTCCCGGTATTGGAGTCTACCTCAGTTCCAAAAAAACTCGGAAATGTTCAACCTAGTTGGATTGGAGGATGGAATAACACCTTCAACTACAAGAGCCTTTCTTTGAATGTTTTGTTTGATGCTCGTGTAGGACAATACCGTTATAACCAATTAGGAAACTTTATGGCAGCATTCGGAGAAGCAGATTATACCGAAAACCGCAATGACTATACTGTTTTCGATGGTGTAACAGCTGACGGAAATAAAAACACCAAAGAAGTTTGGTTAGGTCAAGGTAAAGATCCTAAAAATGGTGTAAACTATGGCAATGGATACTATAGAGACTATTATCGCGGGAACTCACAATTCTTCGTTGAAGATGCCTCTTGGTTGAGACTGAGATCCGTTTCGATTGGTTATGGGCTTCCTCAACAATGGTTAGAAAACAAGTTTATTAAGAATGCTAGAATTTCAGTTACAGGTAACAACCTATTGCTATGGACTAAATATTCAGGTTATGACCCTGAAAACTCAACCACTGCAAGCGGATCCAATATCGAAGGTTTCGCAGGGATGACCTATCCTGCTGTTCGGAGTTTCTTATTCAGCTTAAATGTTGGCTTTTAATTCTTAAGATCATGAAAAAAATCATCAAAATAGGAAAGATATCCATTTTAGCATTAGGGCTGTTATCATTCAATAGCTGTAAGGACTACTTTGATCTGACTGAAAACCCTAATTTGGTTCAAAACCCTCCTTTAAATGCGCTGTTGACAACGGCAACACACAAAGCTGCATTCAACAATTATAGAATTGCAACTTTTAATAATCACTATGCTCAATATTTTGCCAGTCCTTCAGCAGGATCTGACACCGATACCTATCAAATAACCAATAACTCTACCACATGGAATAACTTATTCTATGCCTTGGCCGATTTATATGACTATATGGTAAAATCTGAAGAGGCTGCAGCCTATCACCATCTCGGGGTTGCACAGGCTCTTACAGCGTATCAATTAGCATTGGTATCTGATACTTGGGGATCGGTACCATACAGCAAAGCTTTTGGAAAGGAACCCATCTTAACCGTTCCTTATGATAGTGAAGAAGATCTATATAAAGAACAAATCGCTTTGTTAAACAAAGCTTTGGAAAACTTTAAGAAAACTGATGGTTCCCAAACATTGACAGAAAAAGACGATTTGTTGAATGGTGGAGATGTCGATAAATGGATCCGTTTTACAAATGGACTGAAAGCAAGAGCGCTCAACAAAGTGAGCAAAAAATCAACATACAATGCAAAAGAAGTGATCGCCGCGGCTCAAGCATCCTTAGAATCTAATGCCGAAGATGTTGGTATGGCCACATTTGACGGGGTGAATCCTTGGGCATCCATTTCGAGAAGTAACCTTCAAAATGTTTTGGATGGCTGGTTGTCCAGTAACTTTATTGATCAATTAAATGGAACGACCTACGGCATAGAAGATCCTAGGGTATCTAAGATCACCGAGAAAACCGTTCATGGTGTTTATAAAGGAACCCGAAATGGCGAAGGTAACACCGGTGCTGCAAACACAGTCCGTGATGAGTGCTATATCAGCTATAATTCTCCATTGTCAAATGATGCAGCTCCTTTAACGATCTTGACCTATGCTGAAGTAAAATTCATCGAGGCAGAAGCAGCATTCAGAGACAATAACAAGGCTTTGGCATATACTGCGTACCAAGCCGGAATAAAAGCCAGTATGGATAAATTAGGAGTGCCTGCAGCAGACGCTACCAAATATATCACGGCCGTTTCAAAAGGACAAGCAAACCTTACTCTTTTGGATATATTCCGCGAAAAATATGTTGTTACTTATCTCAACTCCGAAGCATGGAACGATGTCCGCAGATTTGACTATAAATACAAAGACTTCAAACTGCCAGTCGGAGCTGTACTCGGCGATAAATTTATCCGCCGCGTAGCATACCCAGCAGAAGAAATCACAGAAAACGGATCCAATGTACCAGCTGAAGTGCCATTAAGCACAGAATTATGGTGGGATAAGCCGTGACAAGACAGTAGGCAAAAGACATTAGACATTAGACACTAGACATTAGACACTCGAATGTATACATTAGACTGTTGAAACTATTCTATTGGAATCGGTATAATTAGAATTTTGTGTTACTTATAAAATCAAAAGCCCTCATAAATGAGGGCTTTATTAGTAAAACTAATTTTTTTTAAATGGGTTTAATATTTAGATAAATACTTTAAAATTCTCAACTATATCAATTCTAATGTCTTTTGTCTATTGTCTAATGTCTATCCTACAATACCCTATTCTTCAACAGTCCTACTTCGCTCAGCGGTTTGCTGAGGTCAATTAAATAGCCATTGAGGATGGCGTATTTGAGGTTGCCGTTGGAGTCGCCGATATAGAAGTTTGCAGTACCGCCAAGGTCTATCATTGGGGTTGTTGCAAAGGATGTTCCGGTAAATACTTGGATAGGCAGATTATGGAACATGTTGGCTTGCTCAGGTTTTAAAGTTTGTACTTGAACACCCATATATCCTTTTTTCAACAGATCATAGGCGATTTCAGGAGTAACCGATTCAAAGGTTGGAACAGGTTTTTCTGCGATTTTTCCCTGGATAAACTTCAGCCCTTCGCTTTGTACCTCATCATAGCCAAACGATTCCGGTAAATCACCAATATCCTCTACCCTGCCACGCACATAAAAATCTCTGCCATCCGTCACTTCCCCTCGTCTCAATGCAATATCGCTTTTCAAAGGAATTGAATCAGACCCAAATTCCAATCCACGAATTACAACATCATGCATATTGCTCGCATTAAATGGAATATCTTCATATCCTTGGGCATCGTAATTTTCATACGTTCCTTGAGCGATTTCCATTAAGGCATTTAGAATTATGATAAAATTCAATTTTCTAATCTGCTGTTTCTCCGGATCTCCTTTTAATCCACCAGATTCAATAAGAACAGTACTTGCCCCCCAGGACTGAAAATTATCTCCAAATCCTCTTGGTGTATAGGTATCATCATATTTAGCGACAGCATCAGGAACATATTGCTGCAAGATATTGTTCATTCCAACAATGATCTGCATGGCGCCTTCCCTTACATCATTGATCTCCCGTTCTGTATTATAAGCCGGTGCCAATAAGGAAATCGTAACTGGATTCTTTGTTCCAGGAACATTATAATATATATTTTGATCATGCAGATTGAAACCATAACGTGGCTTAATCTCTTTAGCCCTAGATTTCAACAAAGCACCTTCAACCGTCTGATTAGCTCGAGCATCTCGATTCAAATCAATACTTTGAGCATTGCGCCTCAAAAAACGCTCTGCGCCATCCGGATTTAACATCGGAATAAAATGAATGTTCAAATTGTCCTTCAGGATATTCCTTACGCTATCAAATCCATCATCCTTTCCTTCCAGAAAATTGAACAGATCAAATAAGGCCATCGTTGCAGTGGGTTCATCCCCATGCATCTGAGACCATAGCATGACCTTCTTTTCGCCATTTCCGTATTCCAGCTCATTGATAGAACGGCCTTCGACGGATTTGCCAATTTGAGTAATCTTGAACACATCAGTTTTTTTATGCAGCTGCAATAAAGAATCAATGTCTTTATGTTTAAACCTTCTAGAAACTAAAGCAGGTTCTTTGTATGTTGCATAAATTTTATTCATCTGTGCAGTGTCCAGTTTATAGCCTGGAATGTCGGCAGAGGAAGACCCTGAAAATGGATTACTACAAGTTGTTGCGGCCAGAAGACCTAAGGAAAGGACAAATAACTTCATATTATACCAACGCTTTCTCTAAAATTTCTATTGTACCCTTATTGGCATCAATTTTCGCTTTTACCCCTACTGGCAACAAAAATTGATTATTAATATGACCAATAACCGCACCAGAGTAAGAAGGAATGTTCAAAGGTTTAATAAAATCATTCAGAATCTGGTCCAAATTCAAGGAACCATAACCACCTGAAGGTGAACAATCTGTACATTTACCAAAAACAAAACCTTTGATTTTGGAAAGTATGCCGGCGTTCTTGAGTTGACAGAACATACGGTCTACTTTTTCTGGGGACTCGTTGATTTCCTCCAAAAACAAAATGCTGCCTGTAAAATCCGGCAAGAATGGCGAACCACAAAGACCTGAAATCAATGTCAAGTTACCACCCAACAATTTCCCTTCAGCAACACCTGGATTGATGGTCGTAATTCTATCCTTATATTGCACGATATCATCACCTTTTTTATCTGGGTTGCTATAGGTTGCCAATTTATTTTCCATAAATTGATCCGTAAAGGTCTTCGCAACATAATTGCTCCAAGTACTCGTGCCTACTGGCCCATGGAAAGTTACCAAGCCAATCTTAGCCTGAAATGCCATTATCAAAGCAGTGATATCACTGTATCCGATCAAAGCTTTTGGATTTTTGGCAATCATATCATAATCGATGCGCTGCAATAACCTAGATGCTCCAGCTCCTCCGCGGACGCATAATATGCCAGCAACGGATTTGTCGGAAAACATAGCATGCAAATCCTCCAATCGTTGATCATCAGTTCCAGCAAGATTTCCATAACGTTCGCGAATATATTTACCTTCCTTAACCTTAAATCCAAAGTATTCCAAAACTTCCTTCGTCAAGGTAATGGAGTCTTCTCCAGTTACTGCACTTGCCGGAGCAATGATACCAATGGTATCACCAGCTTTCAAGACATTCCCTTTTAATAGGGGTTGGATTTGATTGGCCATAGCCAATGCTTCAGATTTTCCAAACATAGGGATAGCAGCCAATCCTACTCCCAAAGATTTAATAAATGAACGTTTATTCATTGTTAACGATTGAAAAGTAAACGATGTCCTGAACCTACCTCCTGAATCTGACCATTGGTATATGCCAATAATCCAGAAACTAGGGTATGTTCAATAGTAGATGTAAATGTATGATTTTCAAAAGGAGACCATCCACATTTGGATAGTATATTCTCCTTGGTCACTGTATAGGGTTTATTCAAATCAACTAATACCAAATCTGCCCAATAACCTTCACGAATAAAACCTCTTTGCTCTATTTGAAATAATGTGGCAGTATTATGCGCAGTCTTTTGAACCATCTGCTCTAAGGTCAATTTACCTTGTTTTACCATATCCAATAGAGCTTGTAACGCATGTTGAACCAACGGTCCCCCTGATGGAGCTTGAAGGTAAGGTTGGGACTTTTCTTCTAAGGTATGCGGAGCATGGTCTGTTGCTATCACATCGATGTGACCATCCAACACTGCCTTAAGGATTGCATCTCGGTCGTTCGCAGTCTTAACTGCTGGATTCCATTTTATGAAATTCCCTTTAGTTTTATAATCTGCATCTGAGAACCAAAGATGATGAATACATGCCTCTGCTGTAATTCTCTTTTGTTCCAATGGAACATCATTCTCAAATAAACCTGTCTCTTTAGCAGTTGAAATATGTAAAATATGTAATCTGGTATTATTCTTTTTTGCCAACTCCACTGCTTTAGACGACGACAGATAACATGCTTCTGCTGATCTAATCAATGGATGCATTTCAATGGTGACCTCATCGCCATATTTTTCCTTATAAATAGCAAGATTCTCTTGAATGGTCAGTTCATCTTCGCAATGAGTAGCTATCAATGTTGGCGCTTGGCTAAAAATAGCTTCTAAGGCAGCCTCGTTATCAACAAGCATATTTCCAGTTGATGACCCCATAAAAACCTTGATCCCACAGACATCACGAGGATTTGTTTTTAAAACCTCATCCAAGTTGTCGTTTGCAGCCCCCATAAAAAAGGAGTAGTTTGCCAATGAACTATCTTGAGCTATATCATATTTGTCCTGCAATAATTTTTGAGTGAGCGTATTGGGAACGGTATTGGGCATTTCCATAAAAGAGGTGGTACCTCCGGCTACAGCAGCCCTGCTTTCGGTGAAAATATTTGCTTTGTGGGTTAAACCAGGCTCACGGAAATGAACTTGATCATCAATTAATCCTGGAAATAGATGCAGGCCCTCTGCGTTGATTACTTGGTCAGCGTCCATATCCAAAGATGTGGAGATCTTCTCGATACGACCATTTTTAATAAAAAGATCCTGCACCTGAATTGTTCCTTCATTAACAACCTGGGCATTCTTTATCAATATTGTAGACATGTAATTTATCTTTTATGGTTACGGTTAGCAAATATACTAAAATTGAAGGGGCATTCCCTGATTACAAGGGTGTTTTTAGATGGGAAAACAGTGATATCAATCGTTTCTGTCATTATCAAAAGTACCAATAGGGACATAGAACTGTTCCAACTCTTCTCTTCTGTTAATTTTCCGGCACCCTCCATTTTCCAACAACATCAATTGATTTGAAATATCCAAAACATTCATATAATCATGGTCAGAAATCAGAAATCCTTTTTCTTTTGATTTGGAGACAATTACCTCCTGAATTTTCTCTTTCAACAGAGGTGATAGTCCAGAAAAGGGCTCATCCAATAAGATAAAAGTTGCCTCTTGCTCGATCAGTAGTATAATTTCGAGATAACGTAGTTCACCGCCAGAAATATCAGCTATTTTGGTATTAAGAATAGTTTTGATGATTTCATCTTCTTCCACTTTCCTTATTCTTTCTTTGTTAGAAAGCATAAATTCAATGGATTTTTTAACGGTAAAAGCAGTAGGAAGAAAACTGTCTTGGGGCAAATAGCATACCTCACGGGTTGAGAATGCGGTCCTTACTTTTTTGCCATTCACACGGATATAAGCATTTTGAGCTTTAAGGGCTCCAAAAATTATTTTCATCAATGTTGTTTTCCCAGTTCCATTACGTCCCAAAAGTCCTATTACATCTCCGACTTTTAGTACCAAATACCCTCCAGTCAGCAATTGTTTGTCGCTGGTATAACTGAATTGAACAGAGTCCACAAATAACTCTTTATCTTTTAATTCCATAATGCACAATCAAGATTAAAATTATCGATATAACTAGATTGGCAAGAAAAGTATAGACCAACAGATCCTTTCTGCTTAAACCAAGATTGTAAAAAAGAAAATTAGTATTTCCCTCGAAAAAACGGACAATGCCAGCAGAACAGAGATAGCCGACAGTCATAAACACAAATGGATAATATTCAAAATAACCCATACTTAGCGCAATTGACAACACTAGATTAATGAACAGTATAGGCTTATAAAATTGCCAAAGGTGTTTTAATTCTATGGGCATGACTAAATCTACTAAGAATTAATCCAAGTGCAAAATAAATTCACTAGAAATGAATGGATTAAGCATTTTCAAGACACTTCGTATAAATTATTAACTAACACACCAAGACTTAAATATTATTTTCCATTTAATATTCATCTTTCTATTGTCGATTGACTTAGGTCTGATAGGTACCTTGTTCCACTCTCCGTCCTCTTTCGTTCGGACCTTGTTCGGACCTCGTTCGGATGTTTTCCGAACAAGCTCCGAACAAGGTCCGAAGGAGGTGCGAACAAGAGACGAAAGAGAGTATAACAAGAGCGGTTTCAGAATGGCAGGGATTGATACAGGAAGTTGAAAAAATTGACAAAAAAAAGCTCCCAATTGGGAGCTTTCTGTAAAATAGGATTATATACTATTCCATTGTTGGGTTGAATTCACCACCCCAATCTTTATTTTGCAGAATTTTTGGATTTCTGTCAATAATAGATTGACCAATTGGGAAGAAGTAATAAGTGTTTGGAACTTCCATAACTTTCACACCATTTTTAGGAACTTGAAGGACCGTGTACTTGAAGTTAGCTTCTTTTAATTGGTATGTTTTTGCTAATTCCGCTGCTTGTTTGATATCCATTTCGGTTCCGTTGGCATTGATTGCTATCGCTTCCACACCATGCTTTGTTGATTTATCTAAAACATTCAACTTTAGGCTTCTTCTAAGATCCCAAAAGCGATGACCTTCAAAGCATAGTTCAATGTTTCTCTCAGCAAGGATTGCTTCCCGCATTTGATCGCGGGATGTTGCTGTGATACCATACCTACCATCAGTCCCTGCTTCGATACCGGCACGTTTCCTAAGTTGTACAAGCATATCTAGAGCCGTGGCAAAATCACCGGTTTCATTAGCAGTTTCGGCATAATTCAACATTACCTCCGCTAAGCGCATCAAGACGAAATCAACATCGTATTGAGTTTCAACTTCTGTTTGTTTCAGGGAAAGTTTGCTGTTTTTAAGGATAAAGAAACCGCTGTAACGATCTTGGTTAGTCGAGTTGATTCCAGCAGCTGGATTGACACCAAAGTTATCCAAGGCGTCAGCAATTCCCAAAGACGTGTACTGGCGCTTTCCTGCTTTACCCGAAACTTCATATATTTTTCCGTTCCATACAATGGACTTGTCAAATCGAGGATCTCTGTTCAACCAATAAGATTGCAAAAATTCTTCATCCGATTTATGGTATTTTCCGGTTGCATCTGAATACACTTTTCCATCTTTCATTGGGAATTCTTTTACAAAATCCCATGTTGGTACTGAACTCGCAGGACCACGACTCTCAAAACCAGGTCTAACACCATTGTCCCAGTTGCCTACTTTGTTTGGGTAGGAGTTAATAACAGCAAATACTACTTCAGGTCCTTTTTCAATTAAAGTAATATTGGAATAATCAGCAGTAAGTGCATAATTATTTTTCTTTAATTGATCGTAGGCCAATTTATTTGCTGCATGAGCTTCTTGCCAATACGAATTGTTATACGGGTTTGATGGATTGAACTGAGGAGAAGCCTTATACAACAATACTTTAGCTTTAAAAGCTGCAGCAAAATTACCATCTATTCTTCCATAATTGGAAGATGATTTTTCAATGGTTTCTGGCAACAATTTTATGGCTTCATCCAAATCTTTCACCAATAGTTCAAAAGTTTCTTTTGTTGAATTCCTAGGTGTATTTAGGTCGTCAGTTTCAGCATTTTGAGGAACGGTAATATAAGGAATACCACCATAGTGTTTCACCATATTGAAATATACAAATGCTCTCAAGAAATAAGACTCACCCAATGTTCTATTTTTGACATCTTCAGCTAATCCAGTGCTTTCCTGAACCTTTTGAATTGCGGTATTAATTTTTCTGATACTGACATAATCCCAAGGTTTGTATCCCCCTCCTGTTGGTGAAATGGTATTCAACTGAAACGGAATTCCTACTAGTTGTTCACTGTTTTGATCTAAACCAGAATTCCAGTTTCCAAATATCGTATATAAATTTGCCATATAAGCATTCACCAAATTTGGATCCTGCCATACTTTTTCTTCGTCAAGGGATCTTAAATCTTCAATATCCAATGTATTTTTACAAGAATTAAAAATTGTTGCAAGTCCCAATGCTATAATAAATATCTTTTTCATGATTAATTCCGGTTAAAATTTAATGTCCAATCCAAATGTAAACGTCTTCATTAATGGGTAAGAGTCATAGTTCAACTGTTCAGGGTCATGAAACTCCGTCATTGGTGAAAAGACAAATAGGTTTGTACCATTGAAGAAAAGATTGATACTGTTCATCTTGATTTTTTCAGTGAAGCTGGTCGGCAATTGGTAAGCCACATTCAGATCTTTCAACCTGAAGAAAGCACCGCTACGCATCCAGAATGAAGACGGATCGGTACCAGATTCAGCCCAGTTATAACCGACAGGTCTAGGGTATTGAGCATTTGGATTCTCTGGTGTCCATACATCATCTGCCCAAATTGGGTAATAAGGACGAAATGTACCACCATGTTGACGCATACCTCCACCCTCTTGGTTGGATATCATACGGTCATATTTGAATACCCCTTGGAACAAAGCATTAATTGAAATTCCTTTCCATGATCCATTCAATCCCAAACCATAATCCCATCTCGGAGAATTGTTGGTAGATAAAAGAACCACATCATTTGCGTCTACTTTGCCATCAGGTGTATCTGAATAGCCTTGACCACGTACATCTTCGTATAGAATCATACCTAAGTAAGGATCTCTACCATAGGTTTTGAAACCAGCAGCAAGCAATTCATCTAATTGCTCTTGAGTGCGGACAATTCCCAATGAATTAAATCCAAACAACATATTCGCTGGCTGACCAATCCTGGATCTAAAATGCTCTAAACCTCCCGCTGCATACGCTGCTGGCTCATCAAAAATATCCCATTGGTCAACTGCGTATCCTAGGTTACCTGAAATACCATAAGCTACTTCGCCAATTCGATCATTCCAATTCGCTGATATCTCACCCCCTTTATAGCTTCTAGCTGCGTAGTTTTCTGGAGCTAAAGATCTACCGTAGGAATCTGGTAACAATACAGTTCTTGGTCCTAAAATTTTTGATTCAGCACGTTTGAAGACCTCAATCGATCCATTCAATTTGTTGTTAAAGAATCCGTAGTCTAACCCAAGGTTATAACTCTCAGATCTCGTCCAAGTAATGTTAGGATTAGGAGTGGATCCATATGCTAAGCCATTGTAATAACGATCACCAAAGATAGATCCCGTAGTTGTTGTGTATTTTTCGGAGAAAGAAAACGGAGTGATTTCAAGACCATTTACGTCAAGATAGTTACCTGTAGCACCGTAGGCGAAACGAAGTTTTAGATCTGACATTTTATCTTTGATACCTGCGAAGAATTCCTCTTCTGAAATTCTCCACGCTGCAGATACGGAAGGGAAGAAACCAAAGCGTTGTTGTTCAGGGAATAAAGCGGCGCCGTCGTATCTGAATGATGCTTCCGCTAGATACTTGCTTCCATAAGCATAGTTAAAACGACCAATCACAGACTGTCTGGCATCAATCCATTCGAAAGCATTCGTAGACCTAAAGTTTCTATCTGTTGGGTAGACGTGCATTTGGTCAAGTGGTGTAATCGGGCTTTGAGCCATTGAATTGATTTCCGTGTTCCCTTTTTCACCTTGTTCAAAAACTAAAGTTGCACCAACATCATGTTTTCCAAATGTTTGCGCATAGTTTAAGAAAAAGTTCATTTGATATTCCCATCTGCGCATGGTATAATAATCCATGAAAGGGTTTTGCTGACTGAAGGTGAAAATATTAATACGGTCTTCAGAAGGAGGAGCTGGGATAAATGGATTACCATCAGGATTCAATGAGGTAAAAGTATAGTTCTTTTGGAAACTCATGTACCTTTTTCTCATATAATCTTGAGCAATATAACTTCCTACAAATTTCGTTGATAACCCTGGGATTAATTTATCAAGCTTAAGGTTCAGAGACAAAATAGGATTTACTTGTCTAACTTTACGGTCAATATAACGGTCGCCTATAACTTGGTCGATTACGTTCCACGCTTGCCAGCTACCCATAGGCGTTTGAACTGGGAATTCAGTAGGCGTATTGCTCGGGGTTCCATCTTGCGTTAAATAGAATGGATACATTTTTGGCCAGTTGAAAGTAACCCTATAGAAGTCCGAAACATCGAAATCATCATCGTTTGCCGATGTGCTGAATGGCCAGTAGAATCTATTGGAATTTTGTTGGTTTGCCGACATGTTCAAGTCAACAGAGAATGCATCTGTAATATTAGCAGACACATTAGACCTTAGGTTAAACTTTTGATGATCAACGGATTTATAAGAACCATTTTCATTTCTAAAGCTTAACAAGTTATAGTACGTGATTTTTTCACTACCTCCGGAAACAGAGATAGATTGTCGATGGCTCACTGGATTTCTCCAGATTACATCATTCACGCTGTAGCTTTTATCTTTAAAATAGTCAAATTCCTCTTGTCCATTCGGTTGAGGGAGACCTTGAAATTCGGCAACTCTATTTTGGTAAATAAGCTCATCGGTTGCTGTTGTTAAATCTGCCAATGGAGTCATGGTTGGATTACTGACAGCGATATTGCTTTGGAAGTTAAATTCTGGAGTTTTTACGGTTCCTTTTTTGGTTGTCACAATAACAACCCCATTACCTGCACGGGTACCATAAACCGCAGCAGCACCAGCATCTTTCAAGAAGGACATTTGGTCTACCTCATTGGCTTCGAGTGCATCGAACGCTGCTTTGTCGCGAACTACCCCATCGATAACGAATAAAGGTTCTGCAAAACTTCCTCTGAATCTAATTTTAGAACTTGCACCTGCCAAGCCAGAAGTACCGGTTACTTTTACACCTGGGGCACGACCAGCAATAGCATTGGAAAGATTGGATGGCGAAACATTCTTTAAGGCATCGCCGTTTACAGTAGAAATTGCTGAGGTAATGTTTGCACGCTTTTGAGTACCATAACCCACGACAACGACTTCGTCGATATTGGCATTGTCTGCCAGCATCGTGACATTTACTGTGGCACCTGAGACATTGATTTCTTGCGTAAGATAGCCTAAATTTCGAATAATAATTGTTTCACCATTATTGGCGTTGATTGAAAATTCACCTTTCGCATCGGTACTTGTTGCTCTGGTGGTTCCCTTAACTAATATTGTTGCTCCTACAATAGGATTGCCGGCATCATCTTTTACAGAACCTGTAATTGTTTGTTGCTGAACATCAACAATAGCGTAGGCAAAGTTCCCTTTTTCTGCAAATACTTCCGGGGAGGTGCTCAATAAGCATACCGCAAGCAATGACCAGGACTTTGCCCCAAAAAAAACTCGATTTTTTTGAGTCATAATCGTAATAATTGATAGTAAATAGATTTGTCTATTTAATAGACATGAGTTAAGGTTTAGTCTGTTTTAAGTGTTTTTTAGGTGTGTTTTTTAGGCAAAATGAGTTCTATTTTATTTTCATAAGCAGGCATTTAGTTATTATGTATTGATTAATTCAAGGCTGAAAATAATGGATAGAATTTTATTAACAAAATGAAATTTTAAACAAAAAATGTTCCTTTGACTATTATTAACCAATAGATTAATTTAAACTTATTTAAGTTTTTTAAATTTCAAAAAACTTAAAAACAAAGGATTATTAAGACAAAATAAGTTTAGTGAGGGATTGGCTTGTAACGGAAAAGTAGACATTAGACATAAGACATAAGACATTAGAATTGGGATAACGACATAATAATTTAACAAACATGCCACACCTACGGCGTTGGTGTTTGGGGTGGTTCGCCGTGGTTGGTGAAAGCACCGACCACTATTGTTTTTAAATCATAGAAATAGTTTCCTAATCTTGCGATTAGGATTGACAGGCATGTCGTTGGAAAGGGGGCGATTTTTGGGGAAATGGAGTTGCGGCTCGCCGCAACTCCATTTCCCCAAAAATCGCCCATTTAAATAAAAGAACGTGTCATTCTTGAGCTTTAGCTCAAGAAACTATTTTGTCGCTTTACGTGCATTTGTTTGTTAAAACATGCCACACCTACGGCGTTGGTGTTTGAGGCGATTTTCATTTCTATAGATATTGCATGCCGACGGCATTTAAGAGATATTTCATGCCTCCTGCATTTAACCCCGATGGGGTTTTCTAGCCGTGGCAGGTGTCCCCACCTGCCAATGAAAAAATGCCAATGGCCTTTTTATTTTCTTAACTTAATGACATTGCTTGTAGGGGTGTAATTATTATAGAAAGGATACATACAGCAAGGTATGCAACCCTGTAAGGGTGCAACTATTATAGAAAGGATTACAAGACGCTATGCAACCCTGTAAGGGTGTAACTATAAATTGCTATTTGATAAAAATCACTACCTCCCCTTCGTAACAATCCAACGCATATAAAGCGACTAAATAGTTTCCCGAGCTAAAGCTCGAGAATGACAAGTTCTTTTTTTATAAAATGGGCGAATTTTGGGGAAATTTAGTTGCGGCGAGCCACAACTAAATTTCCCCAAAATTCGCCCGCTTTGCAACGACAGGCATGTCATCTCTAATTGCAAGATTAGCAAAATAAATGACCTTATCCTTTTGGAAACTCAGGGAGTTTTGCCCACCAGTCACTAAGGATTTTTGAATATTTTTTCACCAGCGTGGGTTGATCTTTAATCAGATTGTTTTGTTCTTTAGGGTCAGTTTTTAAGTTATAAAGTTCCAATGCTGTTTGGTCGCTGTTCATCATGAACTTCCAGTCGCCATCCCGAACCGCTAGTGCTGGGCTTTTATTGATCTTTTTTGGGAAGCTAAAGGCAGTCGTGTCATTACGTCCATATTCCCAGATTACAGGTTTGTTTCTTTTGACCGCAGAGCCCAGCCAAGCTTTGCTGATGTCCTGACCATCCAAGACCTTTCTTTGTGGAATTTTAGAATCTGTAATTTTTGCAAAACTAGGCAAGAAGTCCAAAGCAGATACAATCGTTGTAGAATCTACCTGTCCAGGTTTTATTTTTGCCGGCCAACGGATTAATAATGGCAATCTGATTCCGCCTTCATACAAGGATAATTTGCTACCTCTATATCCAGCTGATCGATCTTGTCTAAAGTTTGGTAATGGACCGTTATCGCTTATAAATATCACAATAGTATTATCATCGACCCCGAGTTCTTTCAGTCCGTCCATTAAACGACCGATTTGTTTATCATATTCCTTCAAGACATTTTGGAAGCTTTTTTCTTCATTGGGTTTACCGGGATATTTTCCGTTTTCATCATCTCCAGCTACCCATGGAGTATGGACATCATCCGTCCAAACATTGATAAAACAAGGCTCACCTTTGTGTTCCTTTAGAAAGTTCAAGGTTTTATCAACAAAATACTTAGTTCTATTCCAACGTTTGACGCTATCCTGATCAGACCATATCCAATCAGTAGCTGTTAATGCAGGATCGGGGTCTGGACTTTCATAAGTTCCCGACCAAGCATCAAACCCATATTTATCAAAATTCGGTGCGTCCTGAACGTCTCTTCCCCCACCTAAATGCCATTTCCCAAAATGTGCAGTTTTATAACCGTTGTTTTTTAAAACTTTGGCCATCGTTTGGACATTTGGATCTAAATAATCTACTTGATTTTTCTTCCTATTATCTGCTCGCGTGTTTAAGAATGTCGTAAAATGAAGTTTGGCTGGCTGCTGACCTGTCAACAGACCGGCTCTGGAAGGTGAACAAATTGGAGAAGCGCTGTAATAATTTGTAAATCTAATACCTTCTTGACCTATCTTATCTAGATTTGGTGTTTCATATTTATTAAAATAGGCACTCAAGTCACCGATTCCTAAATCATCTGATAGAATCAGGATAATGTTGGGTTTCTTAGAATCTTGAGCAGAAACAAATGACAAGGCAAAAGAAAACAATAACGATAAAATTAATTTTATATATAAATTAGTATTCATGTTTTTTGAAGGATTAATTTATTTTTTAATTGGCACATCCATACTTATTCCGGTATCTCCTTGCTGAAGCATCCATTCTTCCAAAGTTGATTTCATCTCACTTACTTTAGCTTTGTATTTTGGTTTCTCAGCCAAGTTAGTCAATTCATCAGGATCAGACTGAATATCATATAATTCCACGGCAGGATGCCTGTATATTCTATCCGTCAAAAATTTGGCATTTTTATCCGTTTTGGCTTTCTCCATCCAAGTTGTGTAAGCAAGATTTTTGTCGTTCAGATTCATCATATACTTGATGTAATAATCATTTTCAGGAGTAAGATTCAGGATTAATTTATATTTCTTGTCTCTAATGCTTCGAATTGGATAAGCAGGTCCTTCTGGGATATTATTATGAATTCCGAAGGCAAAATCCCGATGTTGTTTTTTATGGTTATGCAATACCTGATGGAAGCTTTTCCCATCCAATGAGTCCACTTTTTTTCCTCCTGCAATTTCGATCAACGTGGGTATTATATCTTCATATTGTACGATGGCATCTGTTTGAGAATTTCCTTTAATTTCTTTTGGCCATCGAATAATCATAGAACTTTTCTGACCATTATCATAAAGCGTCCATTTACCGCCCGGGAATTGCGGTCCCTGTTCTCCTAAGAAAATAACAATGGTATTTTCTAATAGATTTTTCTCTTTGAGCATCTTCATTACATCGCCTACTTGGTTGTCCAATCTTCTGATTTCTGCCAAATAATTCCTGAAGTCTTCTCTAGTTTGTTTGGTATCTACCCAATGAGCAGGGAGTTTGAGTTCATTGGCATTGAATTCAGTCGGATCTCCAACATTCCAAGGAATATGCGGATTGATGCTCATCACAAATAAACAAAAAGGGTCCGCTTTGTTGTCCACAAATTTGGAAATGCTATCCAGAGAATATTCATCATGAGAAGCTACACAATCTTCTTCGAATCCCGGAATAATTTGAAAAGGAAAAATGCTGGTAGGTTTAGTAACATGGTTTTTCCCTGTAAGTCCGACTCTATATCCAGCATCTTTGAGGTAATGTGCTACGCTTTTCAAATTAGGTTTAACAGGTTTATGGTTTTGATAAGCTCCATGCCTAGCAGGATATAAACCGGTAAAAAGTGAAGCTCTTGTTGGCACACACATCGCTTCAGAAGCAATCATATTGTTGAATTTCAATCCTTCTTTTGCCAAACCATCAATATGTGTTGTCTGAATATTCTCTCCGCCATAACAACTCAGCTGGTGACTGTCTAAATCATCTGCCATAATAATGAGGATATTTGGCTTTTCCGAATTGGCATGTTGTTGAGCAATTACGAATTGCATTGTCAATACTTGGATGATCAACCATCCTGAAAACAATTTTGATTTTTTAGTTCCGAGCATTTTCCTCCTTTGCTTTTTCATAGTCATAAAACCAAACTGGGTTTCCATCCCAAGGTTCAGCATTTATTTTATTATACCAATCTTGGTAAAGGTCTTTTAATTTATTGGCTATTTTAGGATTATCTTCAATTACATTTTTCAGTTCAGTACGGTCATTTTTCAAGTTATATAATTGCCAATTTTCTTCGTTCTCAGCAACCAATTTCCATTCATCGAGTAGAATGGCCTTGTTTCCTTCGTGCTCCCAATAAACAGGTTTTGTTCGGTTTAGTTTTTTACCTTCGATTAATGGTTTTAAGCTGACACCTACAGTTGGCGTAATTTTATTTTCATTGTAAGTCTCTGGATATGATGCTCCGGCAAAGTCGGCGACGGTAGCGAGTATATCTGTAATATGTGCGGTTTCCTTAATAAAAGTTCCCTTCTTGTCGGGTTTTATTCCATTCGGCCATGACACGATTCCCGCTGTAGAAATTCCGCCTTCATGGGTATGATGTTTATACGACCAAAACGGAGTACAACCTACCTCTGCCCATCCTTGTCCCAAGAAAATACTAGATTTAGAATCTCCTGGATTTTCACCTTGGTATCTGCCTTCTGCACTTGGTTCAGGGTTGCCTCCATTATCAGACACAAAAAGGATAACCGTATTATCATAGACTCCTTTTTCTTTAAGGCCTTTGACTAAATCACCAATGCTTTTATCCAGGCGAGAAACCACCGCGGCATATATTGCCATCAAATGGTCGTATTTATCCTTTTCTTGTTCAGAAAGACTATCCCATTTAGGAACATTGGGATTAAATGGCGGCAATTTCCATGAAGGATCAATTAACCCTAATCCAATTTGTTTTTGATATCTTCTTTCCCTGAACTTTTCCCAGCCATCTCTGTATTTACCTCTGAATTTTTCAATTTCTTCCAATGGTGCCTGCAAAGGAAAATGCGGAGCATTGTGTGCTAGATATAGTAAGAAGGGTTTTTTCTCCTCAACAGCTTGGTCAATGAACTTAAGTCCAAACGCTGTCCATAAATCCGTGGAGTACCAATTCTTGGGAAGTATTGGGGAATCATTTTGAATTCTTTGTCCGTTTAGAAATAATCGTGCGTTCTGATGGTCACCATAATAGAATCCTCCCGCAGGAGCATTCAATGATCTGTCAAAGCCTCTGTTAGCAGGTGTTACACCTTTTGGTTGGCCAACATGCCATTTCCCGGTCATGATAGTAAAATAACCAGCTGACTTCAACAGCTCAGCAATGGTGACAGTCTGTTTATTCAGATGCCCTCTATAAGCTGGGTGCTCTTCGCCTTTGTCTTCCATCATATGACCTATACCTGCTTGGTGAGGGTATACACCCGTAAGTAAAGCAGCACGGGATGGACAACATCTAGCAGCATTATAAAAATTAGTAAATCTTAATCCATCTTTTGCGAGTTGATCAATATTAGGAGTTGGTATTTCACCACCGTAACAACCTAAATCCGAATATCCCATATCATCCACCAGAACAACTACAATATTCGGCTTGGATTGAGAAAATAAATTTAAAGGCAAATACAAAAAAAGTAAGGCAAAGCAATGGAGGTAGAAGGGAGTTTTCATAAGAATTGAATTTGGTTTTCCAGGTTTACTTATATAAATATAAAATTTATTTAATCACTACCCAAACAGTAGATATTTATTGTTTTTCAATTAGTCGAATGAAGTTTATGAGCTGTATTTGTGAAGTATTATTTGTAACAAATTAACTATATCGTATTTCCTTGACTTTATAGTTTACAATTTATCTAAACCATTTAACTGGTTAATGGTTCTATTAAAAAATAGAATTATGAAAAGAAATCACTTACTCTTTACCTCTTTTACTATCTTATCGATGACTTTTATTTCTTGTAACTCATCGAACAAACAGAATAATTCTAGCGATACGACTTCAACTGATTCCAGTCATTACGGTGAATATGGGAGTTTGGAACGTTTAGCTGAGCCATTCAGCACGGAACCAAAGAATAAATTTTCTAAAATCTTGGGTTGGGGTCCTGACCAGGCACCTACTGCTCCCGATGGATTTGAAGTAGTGAGATTTGCTGACAGTTTAAACAGCCCTAGGCATGTTTATGTAGCTCCCAATGGAGATATATTTGTGGCTCAGGCTAGAACAGAAAAAGAAGGTGAAGATGCAGAAAAAATTGATAGCAGAAACGCGTTCAGGGATAAAAGTCCTAATGAAATTATTTTATTTAAAGATACCGACAATGATGGCAAACATGATAGCCAACAGGTAATCTTGAAGGATTTAAAGCAACCGTTTGGGATGCTAGTTTTAGGTAAATTCTTTTATGTAGCGAATACAGATGGTCTTATTCGTTATGGATACAATCCCGAAGATGGCACTTTGGTTTCACCACAGGGGGAGCAAATCCTGACACTTCCTGCTGGCGGATATAATAACCACTGGACTAGAAACTTGATCAGCAATAAGGCGGGTGATAAAATTTTTATTTCAGTAGGGTCAGGGAGTAATGTTGGTGAAAACGGGATGGAATATGAGGAACGCCGTGCGGTGATTTTAGAGGTCAATCCTGATGGTTCTGGCGAGCGAATTTATGCTTCAGGTCTTCGTAATCCTGTGGGCATGGACTTAAATCCTCAAACCGGAATCTTATGGACTGCTGTAAATGAACGCGATGAATTGGGCGATGAAATTGTTCCAGATTATATCACAGAAGTGAAATTAGGTGGATTTTATGGTTGGCCATACTATTATTGGGGGAACAATGTTGATCCCCGGTGGAAAGACAGCATCCCTAATAATATTCCAGATGCCATCCGACCTGATTACGCTGTTGGATCTCATACTGCTTCTTTAGGATTGGCTTTCAATAAGGCTCCGGGTTTCCCTGAAGGTGCATTTGTAGGGCAACATGGTTCCTGGAACAGATCAGAATTCTCAGGATATAAGGTTATTTTTGTTCCTTTCTCCAGTGGGAAACCTTCTGGTGAACCAACAGATTTTCTGACAGGCTTTATAGCAAATAAAGAAAATAATGAGGTGTATGGAAGACCTGTTTCTGTAGCCTTTACCAAGAACTATATGTTGGTGACAGATGACGCTGCAAATATAATTTGGTCAGTGATTAAGAAATAGATTTCAAACATTATTTAGTCAATTCTCTTCGGATTCGGCTCAAAGACTGTGGCGTTACCTTTAGATAAGAAGCAATGTATTGTTGTGGGACTTGCAAAGCTAACTTCGGGTAACGCTTTATAAATTCCAGATATTTGGTTTTAGAGCTACCAAAGTTGAGAAAATCATTGTCTTTAATTTTATTTAAAAGTGTGGCCTCAGTAATGGACTTCAAAAAAATAAAGAAGTTTGGAATATTTTCACAGAGCTTGTCGATTTTCAATTTATGGATAGTATAGAGTTGAGAATCTACAACTGCTTGGAATGCTTCACTTGCTGCCGTTCCTGAGTAATAGCTTTCGAGATCAACGAAAAATTGATTTTCCTTAAAGAAGTATTTTGTGACTTCATTGCCGTCATCATCAGGTTTATAGATTCTGACAATTCCAGATTCTATAAAAGCGATTTCATGAGCAATCTGACCAACTTCTAAAACATGCTCGGTTGCATTTAGACTTTTAGCTTTAAAATTTGAGGCTATCTCTTCGATATCTGATTCTGATAAGATAGCCCCAAATCTTAGAATTGATTTTAGTTTTTCCATTTATTTGACGATTCCAATTTTCAAAACACTTTTGGCACAAGCCAATATTGCATCTTCCTTTGAGATTGGTTTCCAGCCCAATACTCGCTTTGCCTTAGTAGCATCTATTTTTCTTGTAATTCCTAAATCCAACAAGATTGGTTTCAAGGAGGGTTCAAATAGAGCTATAAATCTCGACATAAAATTAGGTAATTCTGAGGTACTGATTTTTTTATCTGGGAAATTGGACTTAAGAACATTTGCTAACTGCTTCATTGTCATATGACCAGCAGAGGCCATAAATCTATTTCCGGCTGCTTGAGGTTTTTCCATGACATCTACCAGCAATTGAGCAACAGAACGGACATCCACTATTTCAAATGCAATTTTAGGCATTGCCGGCATCTTTCCATCTAAAGCTTTGATCACGATATTCGCCGAAGTACCAAAATCTTCTTCTAATACTGGACCGAGCATTGCTCCGGGCAATACGCTCACCATCTCCATGCCATCACTATCCTTCTTAATAAAATCCCAGGCAGCTTTTTCCGCTATGGTTTTACTCCTTATATAGGGTTTTGTATCTACTCTATTCGCCGTATCCGTCCAAGTTTCCTCGGTAAAAACGTTCTCCAGCTCATCTTTCTTTTTACCATAAACTACTGTTGATATGGATGAAACAATGACCACCCTTTTGACCTTATTTGACTTAGCAGCAGTCAAAACATTTAATGTACCTTCTTTGGCAGGAATAATTAATTCATTTTCATCTTTTGGCAATTCCCTAGGAAATGGAGATGCGGCATGGATTACATAATCCTTATTAGCAGTAGCTTTTTTCCAAACCTCTTTATCTAATAGCTCAGCTTGAAAAAAACTAAGATTATCGATGTTATCGGTATGATTTGAGATTATGGATCGTATTGAATCTATTCTATTTAAATCCCTGAGTGTACCTGTAACTTTATACCCTCTGTTCAATAGCTCAATTGCTGTATGAGAACCTAAAAATCCAGTGATTCCAGTTAGTAATACTTCTTTGTTGTTCATAGCCTTTGATAATTTGTACATCACAAAGTACCTGAACAACAAAGATTTCTCAATTACCAAATGGTAAATAATTAATATTAATTACCGTATTGTCCGAAAGTGATCAAATTGTTGTCTGGATCTAATATAGAAAACTCTTTCATTCCCCATGGCTTGACAGCTAAGCTTCCGTTAGGATGTATTGTAACGCCATCATTGATCAGATTTTGATAAAGTAAGTCTATGTTATCTGTTCGGAAATATACTTGACCATAATTTTCTTCAGGGACCAAATCCAAAAAGATAAAGAAATGAAGTTCTAGATTATCCTTTTTTAAGATCATATAGCTTTCATAGGTTTCAAATCCGTCTTCTTGAAAACCTAATTGATTGACATAAAATTCTCTAGTGATGGTCTTAACTCGCATTGGGAGTTTTGGGCATACTGCTGTTAACATATTAAGGGTTTTATAGCTTAAAACAACTGTTATAATTCAAAGTTTTAAGATGAGGATTTTTTCTTAAAGCTAATGTTTATCACATTTTTTTAAAATAAAAACGCATAAAAAAACAGTTATATAAAGATTTATTAATCAATAAAATACACGCTTTATCAAAATCTATCTAATCACAAAATGACCTCAAATCAGGATTTAATATAAAATATAATCAAAATAAGTTCGTTTTCTTATCAATTGTATCATTACCGTTACAATAACTAATGGATTATTATTTTGAACTAACATTATGCGGAAAACACTAACCTTCCTAATGCTATGGCTCACAGCCATTCAATTAATTTATGCTCAAGAGCGGATATTGAAAGGTACCGTTGTTGATGAACAATCAAAGGCTCCCATTGCTGGAGCGACAGTAAAACTGATTCCAAACAATAAAGCTACAGCGACTGACGATTCCGGAAATTTTACGATAGAAGTTCCTGCAGGTACCATAGGAGTCAATGTCAGTATTATGGGTTATAACCAAGTCAATCAGAGTATCACTCCTGCTGACACATCAATAACCATCAGTTTGGCAGCGGCACAAGCCAATAAAATTGATGATGTTGTGGTGACGGCTATGGGTGTTCAGCGAAAGGCAAAAAGTCTCTCTTATTCTACACAAACCGTGAAAGGCGAGGAATTGACGAAGGTAAAGGATGCCAATCCGATGAATAACCTGACTGGTAAAGTTTCAGGGATGCAAATCAACCGTAGTTCATCCGGAATTGGAGGATCAGTCAACATTATCCTTCGCGGGTTTAAATCAAACCGCAACAATCAGCCACTTTATGTAATCGATGGACTCCCTATTACAAACACAGGTGGTAGTGGATCTGAAGGAGCATTTGGCGGTGCGCCTGATCGAGGAGATATCTTAAGCACCTTAAATGCAGACGATATTTTAAGTATCAATGTATTGAAAGGAGCATCTGCTTCAGCCCTTTATGGCAGCCAAGGAGCAAATGGAGCTATTATGATTACGACAAAAAAAGGAGCTGAAGGAAACCTCAAAATTGATGTTTCTTCAAGCATCACAGCAGATCAGGCTTTCTATTTACCGAAGCTACAATACAGATATGCTCAAACAACAGAAGGAAGTGAGGAAAGCTGGGGCGAGAAAGGGTCATTCAATGATCCTGTCAAGGATTTTTATAATACAGGTACCACATTAATCAATACGGTTTCTTTGAGCGGTGGTACAGAAAAAATGCAAAACTATTTCTCTTATGGCAATACCAGCAATAAAGGGATTTTGCCTACTAATTCATTCAATCAACATTCAGCAACTTTCAGGAATTCTACTAATTTTTTTGACAACAAACTAAGTTTCGATGGGAGCATGATGTATTCTAGGCAGGATATTCATAATCGTCCAACTTCAGGCTTATATTTCAGCCCTATTGCCGGATTATATCTTTTTCCGAGAGGTCTGGATTTTGACAAATACAAGAATTTTGAATATTTATCCACTAGTCGAAATCTTTACCTTCAGGATTGGTGGAATATCAATGCAGATGCTGGGTTAACTGGAACTCATCATTCCCAAAATCCGTTTTGGGTTTTAAACCGTAATCCTACGTTTCAGCTTCGAGACAATATCATTGCACAGGGGCAATTAAAATACACGATTAATGATTGGCTATCTGTTAGTGCTAGGGGAACTTTGAACAAGCGTTGGGATAAATTTGAGCGGCATGTTTACGCCGGAACTCAAGGTGTTTTATCAGGAGAAGTTATCGAAGGCGTTTTACAGGATAACGGACGATTCATCCGAGATGAGACCGAAAGTACAGCCTTATATGGCGACTTATTATTGATCGGTAATAAAACCTTTGCTGAGGATTGGGATTTAAATTTTACAGCGGGAACATCCATTAATGACACCAAATCCAATGGATGGAATCTTGACCAATTGAAATTGGCTGTTGCCAATAAATTTTTAATGAGCAATATCTATAGAGAGGCTCCGATAAATGTACTGAATGAATCGATTAGCAGAAGGCAATTGCAATCCTTGTTTGCATCTGCAAACTTAGGATTTAAGGACAAAATCTTCTTGGACTTGACTGCTCGTAATGACTGGTCATCGACTTTGGCTAATACCCCCGAGATGAAAAAGGGATATTTCTATTGGTCAGCAGGACTATCAGCGGTGCTATCAGATATGGTAAAGATGCCTGCATTTATTACATACAGTAAGTTGAGGTTGACTATGGCAGAAGTTGGAAATGATGTCGGGATCTATAGTACCATCCCAACGAATACTTTGGCTACCGGTATATTGAATGCTAATGTTTCGGGCCCTTACCAAGGTTTGCCACTACGACCAGAGATCAGTAGAAGTTTTGAAGTGGGCTATGAAGGTAGGTTTTGGAATGACCGGATTAATTTTGACCTGGCATTGTATAAAACTAATACCAAGGATCAATATTTCTCGTATCAAGCCCCTGTTGGACAAGTTTTCACCACGGTTTTCTTAAATGCTGGAAATGTTGAGAATAAAGGTATCGAGGCAGCATTAGGGATTGACGCCATAAAGAAAGAAAATTTCAGTTGGAATACTTCGGTGAATTTCACTGCTAACAGAAATAAGATTTTAGAATTGGCGCCAAAATTAGGCGAGCGATATTCTATTGGTGGAAACTTTAATGTGTTGAGATTAAATGGATCGTTTGGGGATTTTTGGGCGAGGACATTTTTACGTGATGAGAATGGTGTAATGGTGGTAGATGATACGGGTAGGCCTCAGATTGGACCTGAAGGCTATGTTGGTAATAACAATCCGAAATCCATTATCGGGTGGAATAATACGTTTAACTACGGAAAATTCGGTTTAAGTTTTACTATTGATGCAAGGTTTGGTGGACAGGTTATCAGTGTGACGGACGGATATTTAAATTCTTTTGGAGTTAGTGAAGAAAGTGCTGCTGCGAGAGATGCTGGCGGATTGGATATACCAGCTGTAAAGATGGATGGAACACCTTGGGAAGGGAAGATTCCTGCACAGGCATATTACAGTGCTGTAGGTAATCGGGATGGTATAATCGAAGGTCAGGTTTATGATGCGACCAATATCCGTATGCGAGAAATTTCATTAACCTATGGGCTGCCAATCCAATGGAAAGGTGTTAAGAGTGCATCTATTTCATTAACGGGAAGAAATCTATTTTTCTTCCGAAATGATGCTCCCTATGACCCGGAGTTGAATACGACAACCGGAGTTGGTGCGCAAGGTTATGATAGTTTTGCTTTACCAGCAACCCGAAGTTATGGCTTAAACCTAAAAGTATCCTTTTAATTGAGAATGAAGATGAAAAAATTTAAAACCTATTATACCTTGTCGGGAATCTTGTTAAGTGCATTTTTCTTGACCACAAGTTGTACAAAAGATTTCACAGAATTAAATACGAATCCAGCAGGAGTAACTGACGAAGAGGCAATGGGAGATTTTGCTCTAGTTGCCTCATTTTTGGCACAGGCACAACGCGCTATTCTTCCTGAAAATGTTGGTGAATACCAAGCATCTATAAACTTGACTAGTGATGCATATGGTGGATATTTGGCAGCGGAAGCACCTTTTGTTGGAAATGCGAACAACCTAACGTATGCCTTAGTTCCGGGGTGGTATTCTTCATTATGGGTGGATCGTTATATCCGCGCGATGAACCCATTATATAGAGTTGAAACACTGACTAGATCTGATGAAAAAATGCAGGATATTTTTGCCTTTGCCAAAGTTCTGAAAGTTTCGGCCATGCACAGAACCTCTGATAAGGTAGGTCCAATTATCTATAGTAAATACAATGCTCCAGATGAGAATGATCAAATTCTGTATGATTCTCAAGAAGATGCTTATAAAAATTTCTTTAAAGACCTTGACAGTGCAACAACTGTATTCAAATCTTTAAAGGGCAAGGAAGTTTCTGCTGCAATGAAAAAATCTGATCTGGCATATGCATCGAACAATTATGATCAATGGTTGAAATTTGCCAATACCTTGCGATTAAGATTAGCATTGCGAATTGTTTATAAAGATCCCACTTTGGCAAAAGCAGAGGGAGAAAAAGCTTTAAATCCTGCAAATGGAGGTTTAATGGAAACAGTGGGTGATAATTGTTTTATTAAATTAAGCACAGACCATCCTTTGAACATCATAACCACGACATGGAGCGATACAAGAATGCATGCTAATATTGAATCTATCTTAGGTGGATATGAAGATCCACGGCTTGGAAAACTGTTTGCTAAAGCAACAGATGAAGCAGTGCAAGGACAATTTAAAGGTATACGTTCAGGAATTGAGATTGATGCCAAGAGCAGGTATGACAATTATTCCAAATTACTTCCATTACCAAATAAGATGCAGTTAATGGTTTCATCAGAAGCTTGGTTCTTAAAAGCGGAGGCTGCACTTCGGGGTTGGACCAATGCCGGTGATGCAAAAACAAATTATGAGAATGGAATCGACCGTTCTTTTGAGATGTACGGTTTAGGGGCTCAGTCAAGTGCTTACAAGAGCAATTCTACTAGAAAACCGAAACCTTATATTGATCCCAAAGCTGTAAAAGCAGGTCAAAATGATATTAAGGAAGGATCGCCATTATTGAGCACGATTACTATCCAGTGGAATGAGGCTGACAGCAAGGATCGTAAACTGGAAAGGATAATTACACAAAAATGGATTTCTATGTTTCCTGATGGTGATGAAGCTTGGGCAGAATATCGTAGGTCAGGTTATCCATTGGTATTCCCTGTGGTAGTGAATTACAGTAATAATACGATTCCAACGGTTCCTGGAATCAGGAGAATGCCATACCCAGAAAGAGAATATAACAGCAATAGCACAGCAGTCAATGAAGCTGTTAAGATGTTAGGTGGCCCTGATAATGGTGGAACCAGATTATGGTGGGATGTTGAAAATAAAAAGTTGTAAAAAAAAGAATAAAAAAGCCGGCAGTAGCCGGCTTCTTTATGTCCATTTTCGGACAACAAATGTTCGTTAATGGACAAACCGAGAATTCAAAATATCATATCTTGTTAAATATCAAGATATTGAGTATTCGGCTAATAAATTGCATGCTAATTTTTATTCAAATTATTAGATACATTTACTAAACATTCAATGAACTGGCATTATTTCAAAATTGCATGGAGAAACATTTCTAAGAGAAAGCTTCAGAACACCATTAACCTCATTGGGTTGATCTGTGGAGTGACGTTTATTATGTTGGTAGGAGCTTTCATTTGGGATGCCTATCAAGTAAACACAGAATTAAGAAATAAGGACCAGCAATTCATCCTACAAAGCACCTATAAAACAGATGGCATTGGTATACCATTGACCACTATTGGGGCCTTGCCAAAAGCTTTGCATGAAGAATATCCACAATTAGTAGCCAATTATTACCGTCTAGATGGCCTTACATGCATTATTTCAAATGGTTCAGATAATTTTGAGGAAGGTGTATCCTTAGGAGACCCTACCCTATTATCTATGTTTGGATTTGATCTTTATGAAGGAAATCCTAAAACTGCTCTAGAAGATCCTTTCAGTGTGGTATTAACTGAAAAGGCTGCCCTTAAGTATTTTGGGAATACACATGTACTGGGAAAAAATATTAAGATCAGCAATTTCAGGGGCGATAGACATGATTTTGTTGTTACTGGGGTCATCAAGCCTCAGTTGCAGAATTCAGTTCTTGAACTTACTCCTGCTATGCAAAGTGATATATTTTTACCCATTGCTTCTGAAAAATATTTCGGAAGAAACATCGATAGTTGGGAGAATATCTATATTGCTGGGTTTTTGGAATTAAGAGAAGGTGTAAAACCTGATCAATTAATTAATCCCATTAAAGATCTGGTAAATAAAAATATGGATCCTGAGTTTTCAAAAAACTATGGTCCGCAAATCAATCCTTTATCTTCCTATTATCTGGATGACAATAATGCTGCTGTTAAGAAAATGATCAAGATATTGATTTATATATCGGGATTTATCCTCTTGATGGCAATTATCAATTTTATAAATTTCAGTATTGGTCAGAATATAAGTCGACTCAAAGAAATTGGAGTCCGGAAAATCATGGGTGCACAGTCTTCACAAATTGCCAAACAGTTATTGATTGAATATATCGTATTGGTGTTTGTAGTCATTTTATTTTGTCCTCCGGTTTATATGTTGGTCAAACCAGTATTTGACAATATTTTCATGCGGAACCTACCTAATTTAAATGAATTGCCTATATATTTCTATGGTGCCCTATTTATTTTGACTTTGTTGATTGGTATACTATCTGGAATTTATCCTGCACTGATATTATCAAAAAATGGAATTCTAAATTCAGTAAAGTTACAACTGAACAGAGTCAACAAGAAAAATGAGGTTAGGAAAGTACTTTTATTTATACAGTTTAGCGTTGCTATCATCATCTTAACTTCTACTCTTATTATCTCCAAGCAGATCAATTTATTTATCAATGGAGATATGGGATACAAAAAAGACTATTTACTAACCGTGCAAGTACCTAGAGATTGGTCTGTTGAAGGTGTTCAAAAAATGCAGACCATTCAGAAGGAATTGTCAGAGCTTAATGAGATCAAAAATATTAGTCTTTCTTATGAAACTCCTAATAATATTGTAGGAAGAACTACTATTTCTTCAACCAGTGGCAATCAAAATCCAATTGCATCGCAAATGATTACTTCAGATTCGCAATATGGAATAACTTATGAAATTCCAATGGTAGCTGGCAAGTTTTTCAGCACTAATATTGTAGACAGCAATAGGGTGAAAGAAATAGTTTTGAATAAACAGGCAGTTCAGAGTTTAGGTTTCAAATCTGCAGATGAAATAATTGGGAAAAATATATTTCTAGACAACGATGAACCGGCGATAGTTACTGGAGTTACAGAAAATTTTATAGCTAATTCTATGCATTCAGCCAATACTCCTATTATCTGGACGAATGTTTCCCATAATACTATCTTTAGATACTTTAATATCCGACTAGAAGCTGGTTCTATTGCTAATTCAGTTGATAAATTGGAGAAACGTTGGAAAGAGTTGATGCCTGATTCACCATTTCAATATCAATTCATCGACGATAGCATCAGGAAGATGTATGAAACGGAACTCAAGTTACAGAAGGCTTCAATTTCAGCAACTTTTATTTCATTGTTGATTGTTTGTCTGGGGATTTCTGGCTTAGTTTCTTTGGCAATAAAATCTCGCAACAAGGAGGTAGGAATGAGGAAAATATTGGGAGCTTCCCTTTATGATCTTTTGGTTTTATTCTCCAAAGAATACTATATAATTTTTATCTGTTCAATTATAATCGCTGTTCCAATAAGTTATTTGTTAATGAAAATATGGCTAGAGAATTATGAGTTTAGAGTAGACCTCTCCGTATTTACATTTCTAGGTCCGGTTATATTATTGACTTTCCTATTAAGTGTTTTGATGTTTCTGATTTTAGTCAGAACAACGCGTTTTAATCCAATAGAAAAATTAAGAGAAGAATAAAAATAAGAAGCCCCAAATGATTTTTGGGGCTTCTTATTTTCTTGATTAAACGGTTGGCAATTTATAACCATTATTGTATTTGGCGGCCAGATAAGTATTAGCTTCTTCATCTGTAAATTGCTTTTTATTCTTGTCCCAATAAATTTTCTTTCCAGTTCGGTATGCAATGTTCCCCATTTGCGAGAGGATAGCGATATGTGCTCCAGCTTCAACTGGGGCATTTAATTTACTTTTGTCATTGGTTCTGATAGCAGACACAAAGTTTTCCATATGTTTGAATAAGCCATCGTCTTTTGAGGGTTGATGTGCTACTGCTTCCATCCTTCCCTTTTCAGGTATTACTTCCCATCCACCTCTATTGACTACCAACGTTCCATTATTTCCGATGAATGACACACCGTGATCTTTGCCATAAGGTCCTAGATCAATTCCAGTAGCTTGTTCCCATTGGAGATAAAAATCATCAAATGCAAAAACAGTTGTCAATGAATCTGGAGTTTCGGCAGCATCCTCGGGATAAGCGAATTTTCCTCCTGTTGCCATAATAGAAACCGGGTCAGACACCTTCATACCTATCAGCGCGAAATCTAACATATGGACGCCCCAGTCAGTCATTAATCCGCCAGCATAATCCCAGAACCATCTGAAATCAAAATGGAAACGATTGGGGTTAAATGGTCTTGTTGTTGCAGGTCCCAACCATTTATCGTAATGAACACCTGCCGGAGCTGCTGAATCTGGTTTTACAGGAATGCTTTTCATCCATCCTTGGTACGCCCAAGCTTTAACTGATCTGATTTTTCCTAATTTCCCACTGTGTACAAAGTCCATTGCATCTCTAAAATGCTGTTGACTGCGTTGCCATTGTCCAACCTGTACAACTTTGTTATATTTTTTGTCTGCCGCCAACATAATCTCACATTCTTTGATGGAATTACCCAACGGCTTCTCTACATATACGTGCTTTCCGGCCTTGACAGCATCAACCATTATCATACAATGCCAATGATCTGGCGTCCCTATGATAACCGCATCGACATTTTTATCTTTTAGAAGATCCTTGTAATCTATATATTTTTTCGTTTTGATATTTTTTTGTTCCAGTTCAGCAGTTCTTTTGTTGAGTACATTTTCATCAACATCACAAAGTGCTGTACAGGTCACATTATCTAATTTCAAAATAGCATTCAGATTTGACCAACCCATTCCGTTGGCACCAATCAAGCCAATTTTCAATGGTGAATTTTGATTTGCAAATGCTTCCGCACGAAATAATATGGATGAGCCCGCTAGAACTGCAGCACTCTTCAAGAATTCTTTTCTTTTCATTTATAATGGCTGTTTTAGGTTACGAAGTTAATTTACCAAAATTGCTTAAGAATTCAGCAAAAAAATAAAATTAAGTCCACTACCTTGCAGCGAATTTCCTCAGAAGGGATTGGGTCCAACGCCTTATTTTTTTCAGGAAACCAATTAATTGGGTTCTGACGATTTGGTCTTTTTTGGGATTTATAGCTTCATTGAGTTTTGATTTCCACTGAAGTACTCTACTGTCAAGATCTTTTTCGTTAATGCCTTTCATCTTGTATAAGCCTGCTTCCAAATCAAGCTCTAACATATATCCTCTGAAAAAAGATCTTCCTTCTTCTGTTCCAAGCAATCTATCGACCTGAAGTTCCTCCAAACTGGAACATTGTCCATCTAAAAACCGCTTTAAAAGATGTCTTTTTTGAGTTTCCATTTAAAAACTAACTATACAACCACTTATAAAAATTTTCCATTCCTACCTCATTAACCCTATAATCAGTTCTATTTGATTCAATCTTGATATTTTCTTCGCTGAAGTCTATTACTTTAAAACCGGAAATATGATTTTGGATATAATCAATTATTTGATTTCTCATTGACAGCATCAGGTAAGCTCTAACATTTTTACCTATACCAAGATCTGAGTTATTTCTGTTTTCCCAAATTTGCAACAAAAGACTCATGACCAGGGTTTCAGCTGCGGTTTCACTTTTCACATAGGATACAGCCTGCCGATAAAGAATCTTGGCGTATCTATCAAACAATTCATTATACGCATTCACATCATCCTGCTTGCAGGCTTGCCATATCTCAATATCAGATTTTAGTTTATAATTCATAGGGGGTAAAAACTATAGTAAATTTGATATTTTTAAAATTAATGTGGGGTTAAGTTTTTATTAAGTTAAAGGCGGTTAATATGAATTATAAGGGGGTTAGGTGAATAGTCTGGCAGTATAATCGGTCGATGACCAAAGAGGTTGCAAAAAGGTAATAATGGAACTTAAGTTAAATATATAACTATGATTTTAACGAAGAAATAGAACTACGTGCTTGTGGAAGTAATTTTTTCATCCACATGATCACTGTTCTTTTATCTTTTATATTATACTTTGACATTGCTTCTTCCAGGTATAATTCACCGGAAACTATAGAAACAACTGCTTCTAATTTAGTAGACTCTGGATATTTCACGAGGCAAATAATTAATTTAATATAATGGGTTAATTAAAGGTTAGTATAAAAGTACCTCATCACAGGCGATTAAAGCTCTGTTAGATGCCGAGTTTTTATAAATTCTAACCTCTAGTTTTTGTTTGTTATTTACTTTTAGTTTTTTCTTCAATAACATTGTATTCCCTGATTGAATCAAATCCTTTTCTGAAAAAGTTTCCATCACTTTTCCATTAAGGATTAGCTCAATTTTTTGAGGATGAAGCATCCTGAATCTTTCATTGATCAGAAACTTCATTTCAATTGTTGATGAAGACTTAGAGTACATTTTCAAAATGCATTCTATGTTCAGACTTTCTCCCGAAATTAGCCAACCTTGATGAAAATCTGATGTAAAACCCGGGATATTATCTGATAATAAGACACTTTCTTTTAAAAATTGTCCCGAACTTATTTCTCTTACATGTGTTTTTTTGATCAAATTGACAATAAGAGGTTTTGATTTTAAGCTTTCCCATTCTGATAAATAAGTATTGAGGTAGCCTCCATCCTCTTTATATTTTTCAAAATGTTCAAATCTTGGATATTCTTTTAATCTGTTGAGTGTGGGTTCAACTTTGTTGGAGACCTCCAAATTGCCATTAACGAGGTTAAAGAAACCATTACTCAGATTTCCATTATGATAGAACATCTGCAATCGAGTATAGCTTAATGCTGTCAATAGTTTATCGATGCTTTTCAGTTCTTGGTCTTTTGCTTTATCCCTCAGTTGGTTTAGTTTTTCATAAAACAATAGAAATCTATTTTGATCTAAGTAACTGGCAGTAACTTCCCTAAAGGAAGCATACACATTGATGTTATTATTTGATGAAATATTCTGCTGTTCGAGACCAATGATAAATTCACTAATTAAAGATCCTGTAACAGGGTAGAATTTATTACAATAAGATTTTATCAATTTTTGGACTGATAAAGACGGGTTTATCATTAAAGCACTTAACACAAAGGTTTTAATATCATCAAATGGAGAATAATCATATCCACTACCATTTAAGAAAAATCCGGATACCCCTAAGGAATGGAAATACTTTTGTTGATTTTTGAATCTTGCTAAAACTGGAAAGGGGGATAAATAATCGTCAAAATTTGAAATATAATCCCAGATATAAATATTATTTACCTTGTTATTCCATTGCTTAACCAATCTTGAAAAATCTTGTACAGATTGATTTTTGCGGTCAATATGCACTGTCTTTGGAAAATTGATCGTACTGATAAAAACACCTGTATTAGGTTCCATTTTTATTTTTGGAGCTTCAGTAGTTGTATGATATGCAATGGTAAAAAAATGATGCTTAGGAAACGTCTTCGCTAATCTGTTCAATAAATTTGATACCGCAGGAGTAGCAGATTCGTTTGTGTTCCCATTTTTTTTGCAACTAGCACATGTACAGACTACTTTGTTGTCATTAGGTGCTATCATAAACCATTTCTCTTCTACTTCTCCATAATGATTTTTTATAAAGCTCTCGACTGCACTGTAAGTTTCTTCAGATGAAAAGCATAGTTGATTATTGTTTCTGCCATTCGGAGTGAGGGCACGAGCATTCAAAGGAACATCATCAATAAATACCTTTTCTAAATTATGTCCCCAAATCCCCCAATCTTTGTCCACACTATGAGTATGCAGTATTTCCGTTATTTTGACATCTGAATTGGGCAAGAGATGCGGTTCTCGATATTTCATGTGAAAATCAAAATGACCTGTATGGAAATTAAGGTAAGAAGGAGGTAAATCAGAATTCTCCAAAAAATGAAACTCTCCAAGAATTGAGATTAAATTATATCCCAACCATTTCAAGGTTTCCTTATTTTTCGCAATGATAGAAAGGCTTCCTCTTTTATTTCTGATTTCATAATCCGAAGACATTTCGGGAGATATCTCAAAATAGATTGTGTTTTCGGAATCAAGGTGTGAGTTTGTTGTAGACCTAGCAATAATTAACTTACTTCTCTCGGTTTTTCTTCTATTTATTTGGTCAACGAATTCATTTGTTATTTTTTGACTTTCCTGATCATCATTTGAAGCAATAAAAAGCCTCAAGACCGAAAAGTCAAAGTTATTAAGCTCTTCCTTGGAAATAGCCATAGCTGGAATTGAAAATATAATAAATAGAATAAATATGAATCTAAAACGAGACATTGAGCCGCTGGTATATTGAATAATTAAGCGTGTCAAATATACGTTTAAAGGGAAAGCTTTTATTTAGGGACAAGAATGTTTTTAGTGAGTAAGCAAGAAAGATTAAAGTGGCTTTTCAAAACCTCACTTTAAAGCCAATTCCTCTTATTGATTGAATACTTAATTTATCATCTTTCTGCAAATACTTCCTCAGTCGAGAAATAAATACATCCATGCTTCTACCTGCAAAGAAGTCATTGCTTTGCCATACTTCCCTTAATATATCATCTCTTGCAATCAGTTGGTCTTTGTGCTGAATAAGATAAGAA
Source organism: Sphingobacterium sp. 1.A.5 (assembly GCF_002734235.1). Taxonomy (NCBI): domain Bacteria; kingdom Pseudomonadati; phylum Bacteroidota; class Sphingobacteriia; order Sphingobacteriales; family Sphingobacteriaceae; genus Sphingobacterium; species Sphingobacterium sp. 1.A.5. The sequence continues at coordinate 113,483 of NZ_PEBA01000063.1, read as the reverse complement.
AGCAATTTGTTTTCTCTTTCAGTTAGTTGGACCGTCCCGCTTTGAGGGTGTATTAATAGCATTTTTTCTTGGTCAAAAGTATAAGTACCTAGAGAAATGATCTGATGCAATGCCGGTTGGATTTTTGTTCTTTTTATAATATTGTGGAGACGTAAGGTCAGCTCTTCTGGGTCGCACGGCTTGGTCATATAATCATCGGCTCCGATCTTTAAGCCTGTTAACTTATCGATTTTTTGGTCTTTGGCGGTTAGAAAAAGGATTGGCAGTTTGGGATGTGATGAAAAGAACAATTCTGCTAGCTTAAACCCATTCATATGAGGCAGCATGACATCCAAAATTGCAATATCATACAAAGAAAGGGAATCAAGCTTATCCAGCATTTTACGGGGATCATCTATCCATTCCACACTCATATTGGAATATTCCAGGTATTGCTGCAACATTGCTCCAAAGTCGGGATCGTCCTCAACTAATAAGACTTTATTTTCCATAAGGTAAAACAATTAAGAATTCTGACCCTTTATTAATTTGGCTCTTTACTTTGATATCTCCATTAAACTGATCTACCACCTTTTTCACAATGTAAAGTCCTAATCCAAGACCTTTAGTATTATGGATATTGTCCTTTTGTACACGATAAAATTTCTCAAAAATATATGGTAATTCATCGGTATCAATTCCATGTCCATTATCTTGGACTTTGACTTGCAGGACATCTTCAAGCAACTCAACAGAAAGACCTACTTGAGTCGCTCCATATTTGAAACTGTTTGTAATCAGATTGCTAATGATGGTTTCAAATAAAACCTTATTGACCTGAATTGTCTGTTCAGGAAAAGATAATAGATTTACTTGCCCATTTATTTCAGCTGTCTGCAAATCGGACAACAAATGGTTGATGTCATTTAAACCATAATCACTTTTTTCAGTTGTTACATCAGGATCTGTTAGTGGCTGTAATAATTTCTCCAGTCGAAGTATCTGACGGTCTAAAACAGAGAAATTACTATCATTATGTTTTTTCTGCAAATTAACTGAAGCTAACTTCATCGTAGATATAGGTGTTCTCATTTCATGCGATACATTGTCTACCATATCATGGAGAACCAAAACCTGTTTCTTCTGTTTAAGAAGATTTTTATAAGTTATATAGAATATATAAAGAATGGCTATTAGAATTAGGAAGGAGGCTACAACAAACAACAATAATTCATTAAATAAAATCCAATACAAGTTAGCTATGATAAAAGTAGTTTTTCTGGAAACCAAAAATCCATAGCTTATAATTTTTTCATCTTCGTTAACCTGTTCATTTATCCTTTCTTTTTCTGAAGTTGATTTGGAATAAGACATTTCCCAAGTACCACTAGTTAGGGAATTTTCCAGTCCTTTATCCTTTGAAGACTCATAGATAGTGATGTTCTTATTTAGAAGATCACGGTTTTTGGAATTAGAATATATTGAGGTTAATTCTTTTTTCACGGCAACTTGATAGCCAAGGTCCATGAATAAACTATCTACATATTTTTTTAATTTCTTAGAAACAGTTTCTGACCGATCATTGTAAAATCTTCGAACACTATCCTCATTGATTTTATTTTCATCTAATGCAACAAATAATTCAAGATAGGTTTTGTTCTTCATGTAATAAGAATCATCGAATTTATCTACATCATCCTCTAGATCCTTTAATTTTACACGAACAGTTTCAACAATCTCCTTTTGCCTTAATGCATAACTATTGACCAGAAAATAAACTTGCATACCGACCAATACAGTAAAGAGTAGCAAAAATGACAAGATATACGTAATTGGTCTTTTGTTCATAGCACAAATATAAATTAAGGAATTCAACATTAATGTACATTAACCTCTCATTAACCGTTTGTTAACCATCCTTTCAAAGCCCATTCATCAATTTTGAAAAAAAAACAATGATGAGATTAGTTTTAATGCTTCTATTATTTCCCCTGTCGCTGGGTGCTCAAGAGATAACGCTCAACGGTCGTGTATTTTCTGAGCTACAAAAGCCGATCAGTTCAGCTACTATCACTTTTAAAGATATCCAGACAAAGCAACCCCTAACATCTGCGGTTTCTAACAATGATGGAACCTTTAAAGCAACTTTCAAAGCTCAGGACAGTTTGATATTGGAAGTTTCGCATTTAAGCTATGAAAATTACACTGAGGTCCTATCCCCAAATTCTATCGATAGTTTGCTGATTCAACTGTATGCTAAAGGTAATCAGTTAGAGGAGGTTTCTGTCATCGGCAAAAAACCATTAATAACCCGCAAGATTGATAGATTGGTTTATAATGTCGAGAATAGCAATATTACTTCACTTAACAGCTGGGAAATCCTTAAGAAAACTCCATTGGTCAGTGTTCAAGGTTCAACAATAAGTGTAAGAGGAAATTCCAATATTAAAATTCTGATTAATGAAAAACCAGTGATGCTGAGTGGAGAAGAGCTAAAGGCATTATTGGAAAGTAACAACGGAACTGATATCGAAAGCATTGAAGTTATAACAAATCCGCCCGCAAAATATGAAGCATCTGGTTCTTCAGTCATTAATATTAAAATGAAGAAGACTAATTTATATGGCTATAAAGGAGTTCTCACAGCAAGACACACGCAAAGCGACTTTGCAAAAGAACTTCTTGGGATCAGTAATTTCTTTAGGTCTGAAAAATGGAACATCAAGGCTACCTATAATTTTATCAGTGGAACATATGCCCGATACGGGACCGATTTTATTTATTATCCAAAGGACGAAACGGAATGGAAAACAGAATTGAACAGGGTGGATCACGCCAAGAAACAAAACAGCTATTCAATTGGAGCCGACTACTCAATCGATAGTACATTAACCCTTTCTATTGGACTCGATGGATATTATGACCCTAAGACTTATGGATATTATAATGTACCAACTAGTATTTCAAACAAAAGTGGAAACATAATTTCAAGATATCAAACGCTCAATGACCATATCCGAACAAATAACAACAATAACTTTTATACCCAATTGAGCAAGGAATGGTCAGAAAACAAAAAACTAGATTGGACAAACTACGCTTCATTCAGCAACAGTACTCATTGGCAAGATATACAGACTCGTCTCAACTTTTTAAATGAGCCTAAAGATACATCTCATTTTAGTACTGATAATATAAATAAAATCCAAATGTATGCCAGCCAATTGGACCTATCAAATTCATGGAAAGGGGTTGGTTTGGAGTATGGTGCGAAATACAGCTTCGTTAAGAGCCAAAGTGATTTACTGTTTCAAGAAATGGTGAATGGAACTATGCAACATTCCCCTGAGAAAAGTAATCTCTTTAATTATAAAGAACATAATATAGCGGCTTATGTATCGGGCAGCTATTCTTATAAAAGATGGCAATGGAAAGCAGGATTGCGTGCTGAACAAACGTTATTAAATGGAACTGTTGAACCAAGCCTGGATATCAACAAACAAAATTATCTAGAATTTTTCCCTACTTTCTACACGCAATATGATCTTGAAAAAGCCGGGCAGATAGGATTTTCATATGGAAAGCGGATTAGCAGACCTTCATACACTTGGTTGAATCCTGCAAAGTCATTTTACAACCTTTTCTCCTATTTTCAAGGAGACCCCAGACTTCGAGCAACGATTAGCCATAATCTCAACTTGAATTACACCATAAAGAATTGGAATATCGACCTTTTCTATCAATATGAAAAATGGCCAAATATGGAAATTTCATTTCAAAACAACGAGACAAATGAATTGGTCTATAAATATACCAATATCCGAAAAAGAGAATTGGGGGGACTGAGTATAAACAAGAATTTTGTGCTCTACAAATCTTGGCAACTTCAGACAGATCTAACTGGTTATTTTCATGAAAACCAGTTCATGGGAATGGATCAACAATTATACTTAAATAATGTATTTTCTTTTAACAGTCGAATTAATACGAGTTTGGTTATTGACCCGAAATCTAAGTGGAACTTAGAAGTAGGATATAACTTCTACTCTCCTTCAATCCAAGGCCCATTCACGATCTCATCTTTTTCCAGTACGTATTTAACAACATCACGAAAATTCTTCAAGGACCGGCTAGAGTTCAGTCTATCCTTTCTAGATATTTTCAAAGATGAAGGGACTACCATCAGATCGAATTATGCTGATCAAAACAATTACTTTTTAGATTATGCTGATGCACGAAGAATTGTTGGTACCCTTAAATATTCCTTTGGGAACCAAACATTGAAAAATGGGAAGTCTGTGAAACAAGCCGAAGAAAGAGAAAGATTTTAAAGATGAGTTAAAATGTTAGTTGAATTCCGTAAGTGTTCACATAGTTACCTGAGATATTTACAGATTGAACAGTTGGAGCAAATTGAGCTGCTTTTTTCTTGTGACGATTTGCGCTAATAAACTTTGGAATGCTGATCAGAGAAACAATGGCACCTCCACCTATTCCTATAAATGAAGCCGTCATAGCACCTAGTGTGGAATAAACCTCACCAGTAGCATTCTCACGTTTTGGCGACAAAGCCCCTGTTGAGTGTAAGACTACTGCGGAAGTACCTACTACAATCCCTGAACCACCAATGATGAGTAGCCTTTTTGCTTGTTTTGATTTTATCTTTGAAATTTCCAAATGATGATTGAAATGGTCGGTGTTTGTAGTTTGAGCATTGCTAGGATATGATAAGAATAAAACTGATGTAATTATTGAAATGGTTGTTAACTTAAACTTTGAAATGGTCATTTGGAATATGTGTTACTATTTTATTCGTAAAAGTAAAAATAATATCATAAATATAAATAGTTGAGTAAGTTAATTTTTTATGGGAATAATAAATTTCTTTGACACAGATTATAATCAATTATGAGAAAAAATGTTAATTCAAGCATTTATCCTGTATTTGTCTAAAATTTATCCAAGACCAATAGCTTTAAATATTATGGTCTGAATGATTTTAATTGTATGGAATTTGCTATTGAATTATTTAATTCTCCAAATGATACACCAACAGGTTAAATGAACTAAATTGCAATATAGGATTTACAATACCAGCGAGTCTATAAAATTCCTGAGATGAACAATGAAAAGTGGAAATACCAGTGTGTTAGTACAAAATGTAATTAGAAAAAAGTATGAAATGGAAATTCATTTTAGTAACCATAGTCATCATTGTCATCATTGTAAACTTACCAATTGTTAATAAGAACGTTTTATTGATGATGGATGGAAACAATCCATTTAAATATTCTAATTTGAACGCATCATTTACACAACAAGAGTCATTTGCATTTAAAGATTCTTACTTGACAAACTGGTCAATAAATCGTTTCATTGAAGAGACTCACCCTTCCAATGAAGATAAACAAGTATATCGTCTTTATAAAATCAATCCCCTGTGTTTTTGGAGATGGTCTTACTATATTTCTATTAGTAGGAACTATAAGTATAAATCATGGAATGAAATAGAAAAGAACCGAGTACCATATAACCAAGAGAATATGTGGCAGGATTTTTAATTTGATTTGAGAATATAACTTAATTGCTTTAGCTATAATAATTTTTGATAAAGGGGGATTTGAGGGGAAGTCTAAATACTAAATACTTTCAAATGGGTGTCAGGATTGGCTGCGTCGCTCTAATCCCCGCACTCTTGGCCGCAGCCATCCTGGTGCTGGGTGGACTTAAACAAAATCGAAGCTTTTCACTAAAGTGAGCTTTTTTTCGTTCCTGGGACGAGCTCAAATAAATTTGGCTCGACCCAGGAACGAAAAAAGCCTCCCGCTATGCGGAAGGCTTCGATTTTGTTTGTCGGGGTGGCAGGACGAATCTGCGCACACTCAAATATCTATATGTCAATATGTTGACTTTCTTTAAAAAGAACTACTCACCGTTTAACTCACATATAATTTGTGATTCGATGTTGCAAATTTAATCATTTAATTTGATTGAGCAATACAATTTGGTGATTTTTGATTTAAACCTCAAAATCACTAAAGCGATTTTTCTGGCTCATTTTTTCAAATAAAAAGATTAACAAGGTTCAAAGTTATATAATAAAGCAATCAGACTTAAAGTCTCTTTATATCCGTTAAATTTGCGTTTACTAAAGGGGCTTTTCAAAGTCATTTCATACTGAATATTTATAAAATAATCTCCACAGTTGGGTGAGATTTATGACAAAAATCTTCCCACAGGTGGGGTGAACTTGGGTAAAGGTATCACTTAATATAATGATGTTTGTGTATTAATTAGGGATAAACTGAATTTTGAAATTCGCTATTGATCACAAAAATTATGGGCTATGCAGCATTCTTTACACACCATTATTTTAGAGATACATAATAAGGAAGATAAGATTTTATCACAGAGCAAAAGGTTGATTGATGAGGCTTATGAAATGACCTTGTATCTACAAGACCTGTTATTTGAGGTCAAGAAATATATTGCTAAAAAGGGCTTTCAAAATGATGGGGAAGAAATAAAATTCTTCCGAACCATCAAACCCCAAATACTTGGAAAACTCATCTACTACAATAAAATTTACCGGATTGAAACGACCTGTCCGGTCAGCAACGGCAAAATGTATTACAGTTACTTTTCGACTCAATTAGCCAATCTTAAAAGAGAGTACATTGAGCATATCTGCAATTCAGATTTTTATAGGTACTATCGTTCGGGGCGTACGGACCGTGACGACACCTATTTCAAAAGAGGCAACATAAATTACCACGACGGTCTGAACAGTATCGTCTTTGAAATTGATCCCGAATTTTCTACTTTCTACGATTACAAGACCGCAAGGATTATCGCCAACGAATTGCTTTATACCTATCTGCTGACGAAAATCAATCCAGATGAAAATCCCGATGCTATTTTACAAAAGCCGGAAAACGCCAAAGATATTTTTTGGACAGAAAGCAAAAACGCACTTGTCGAATTGATATATGCCCTGTATGCTTCGGCAGCAGTTTCGCACGGTAAAACCGGTGTCCGAAAAATCAGTTTGATGTTCCAGATACTTTTTGGCATTACGCTCGGTGACCTGCACCACGCATTCCACAGAATGAAAACCCGAAGCGGTTCCCGAACGGCATTCTTGGACCAGCTTAAAACTTCATTGGAAGAATATATGGATAAAGACCTTTAACCCAATGCAGGTCTTTTGTTCAGGGCAGTGCATTGTTGTGTACTGCTTTTTTGTTTATACCATAAGCCAATGTATGTCAATTGGCAAATGATGGTATAAACCATCTCCTAAATACTCGAAATTCTTTTTAAGCCCTACCAAACAAGGGTTTCTCCCAATTGCAAAAATTTTCAAAAAACAGCCAAACCAATTGGCAGGGCTTGGCTGATAAACACTGCCACGCTTCCCAATTTTGCATGGTGAACATTAAAACTTATCGACTATGAATATTGACAGAATGGAATTTATAGCGTGGATGGAACGCATCATGGACAGGTTTGATATGTTGGGCGACAATATTGACGATTTAAAAAAGAAACGCAATAGCATAGACGGAGAAGAACTGCTCGATAACCAGGACCTGCTGCAAATGTTGAAAATCAGTAACCGTTCCCTGCAACGCTACCGCTCCATAGGTAAACTACCTTACTATACCATTAGCGGAAAACTGTATTACAAGCTATCCGATGTGCACCAGTTTATCAGGGAGAGTTTTAACAAGTAAAACGCCAATGCGTGCCAAATACTGCCTTTGACTGCCACTTCGGGCGATGCAGTAACTGCTTCATTTACTTTCGGCAATAAAACTTTAAACTTTTCAGATTATGAGTGAAGAAAAAGAAACAGAAAACCAACAGGTTGCTTCCGAACAGTTATCGGATATACTTTTAGTGCTGGATAAAGAAAAAATGAAAATCCAAGCTGTAAAAAGTATTGACAAAAGCGGAAAAATGGAAACGGTTGACCCTACGAAGAAGAACCAAAGCGAGTTCATGCGGGTGGATAAACACGGTGATTTCGTGACCAATTTCCTTTCCAATTTTTGGAGGCAGTTAAAAGACCCTACCAAATTTGCTCTTTTCAAAGTTTCGGCTGACGAAGCCGTAGAGAAAGCAAAAGAATTTCAGAATCAGATAAACAATCCAACTGCCGAAGGCAAAAAGAAAATGGAAAAGCATGAAGTGAAAAATGAACCCGAACAAGAGCAAAAACAAGAAAATAAAAATGATATGACAAAAACAGAGACAACCCCGGAAACAAGCGAGTACCGCTTCCAGCCGGAACAGATTGATTGGGAAACAATGAACAATCTCGGATTAAGCAAGGAATACCTTGAGAAAAAGAACCTCCTTGACCCACTATTGAGGGGTTACAAGACCAATGAGCTTGTACCTATAAGCGTTAATCTTGGCGGTGCGGTCGTCCGTACAGATGCCCGCTTGTCTTTACAGTCCACCCCGGAGGGGGACGTTGTGGCAGCGGTACACGGTATCAGGCGTGAACCCAACTTAAACTTTGAGTTTTTCGGACACAAGTTCTCAGACGAGGACAAACAGAACTTACGTCAAACAGGCAATATGGGGCGTGTGGTCGATCTGATAAACTCCAAAACAGGCGAATTGATGCCGTCCATCATTAGTGTGGACCGGCTTACCAATGAGCTGATTGCTTTGAAAACAGATTTCATCAAAATCCCCGATGAGGTTAAAGGTATAAAACTAAATGACGAACAAAAACAAACCTTAGTGGAGGGCAAACCCCTGTTCATTGAGGGAATGATTTCTACAAAAGGTACTCCCTTTGATGCAAACGTACAGTTCAATGCGGATAAACGGTATGTGGAATTTCTGTTTGACCGAAGCAACAATAACAGGCAAACCCAAAACAGCCAACAGGACAATCAGCAAAGCAGGTCGCAGGAAGCCCCGAAAACCTTTAGGGGAAAGGAACTGGAGGATGACCAATACAACAAGTTCAAAGACGGTCAAACAGTTTACATTCCGAATTTGGTCGATAAGAAAGGGCAAACTTATAACGGCTATATCACATTCAACAAGGAAACAGGAAAAACCAACTTTGAGTTTCCCAACCAATACAAGGAACGGATAAAACCTACAGAAGCCCATAAAACGCAGATTGCCGTCAATTCCGAGGGCAAGACCAACGAAGCGACCAAGAATATCAAAGAGCCTCTACAGAAAGGGCAGCAAAGACCGAAAAACGAAAAGCAACAGGAGCAACAGAACAAACCCAAAGCACCTGCAAAATCAAAGGGTAGGAAAGTGAGTTAGGTATGAAAACAATTATCGCAGAAAAACCAAGCGTAGCAAGGGAAATAGCCAGCTTGTTGGGTGTTTCCGAAAAAAGGACGGTTATCTAACGGGCAATGGCTATTTCGTTACGTGGGCATTCGGACACCTTATCGGTTTGGGAATGCCCGAAGATTATGGGATTTCGGGATTTGACAAGGCTTCCTTGCCGATACTCCCGAATCCGTTTATTTTGACTGTTCGTAAGGTCAAAAAAGACAAAGGTTATACAGTCGATACTGGAGCATTAAAGCAACTGAAAGTCATCAAGGAGCTATTCCATAAAAGCAACAGTATTATCGTAGCTACCGATGCAGGTCGTGAGGGTGAACTTATCTTTCGGTACATTTATGAATATCTGAAATGCCGTAAGCCCTTTCAGCGGCTTTGGATAAGCTCGCTTACTGAAAAAGCAATCAAGCAAGGGTTTGACAGCCTGAAAGACGGTAAAGAATTTGACGGCTTATTTCAGGCTGCACAAGGCAGAAGCCGTGCCGATTGGCTGATCGGCATCAATGCGACACAGGCATTGAGTATAGCCGCTGGCAACGGCATTTATTCGCTGGGCAGGGTGCAAACACCTACATTGGCTTTGATTTGTAAACGCTATCTGGAAAATAAAAATTTCGCTATTAAAAAGTATTGGCAAATTCAGCTATTGCACCGCAAAGAGGATATTGATTTTAAGAGTATCTCAAAAACCAAATGGAACGAACAAAAGCTTGCGGAAGATACATTACGACTGGTCCAAAGACACGGAACCGCAACGGTCATATCTGTGGAAAACAAAAACACCACGGAGCAACCCCCCTTGCTTTTTGATCTCACAGGCTTGCAAAAAGAAGCCAATAAAAAGCTGAACCTGTCGGCAGAGCAAACACTCAATATTGCCCAGAACCTTTATGAAAAGAAATTTATTACCTATCCACGTACCGGAAGCAAATATATACCCGAAGATATGTGGAGTGAGATACCTAATCTTGTAAGAGCGTTACAGGACAATGATAACTTTAAGCAAGCTATTTCTAAATTAAAATGGGGTCGCTTCAATAAACGTGTCGTGAATGACCTGCGTGTAACAGACCACCACGGAATACTCATCACGGACAAAGTGCCGTCTGCACTCAATGCCGACGAAACAAAGGTTTATGATATGATTGCCTTTCGACTGCTCGAAGCTATCTCTCAGCCTTGCATTAAAGAAATAACGGATATAGCATTGGAAGTATCACACTACGATTTTATGCTAAAAGGCTGTAAAGTTTTGGAAGCGGGCTGGCGTTCGATCAAAGGAACATTTTCGGACGAAGATACCGAACCGATACAGGATTTGCCCGAACTGAAAAAAGGCGGTGAATTGAAAATCAAAGAAGCCTCCTGTTTGGAAAAGAAAACAAAACCACCTGTGCTGTTTACCGAAGCCGGACTATTGTCGGCAATGGAAAATGCCGGAAAGGAAATAGCGAATGAAGATGAGCGTAAAGCCTTGCAAGGCATTGGCATTGGAACACCCGCTACAAGAGCGGCAATAATCGAAACGCTTTTTAAGCGGGATTATATCAAGCGTGAAAAGAAATCCCTTGTTCCTACCGAAAAAGGATTGCAGGTTTATGATGCTGTAAAGGACAAAAGAATTGCCGATGTAGCTATGACCGCCGAATGGGAAATGGCTTTGCAGAAGATTGAAAACAACGAGGCAGATGCTATGGATTTTCACCAATCCATGGAAGCCTACGCCTCGGCCGTTACGCAGGAACTGTTGAGCATCAGCATTGCGGGCGAAAAGCAGCACGAACTGACCTGCCAAAAGTGCAAAGCCCATAAACTGCTCATCAGGGATAAGGTGGTCAAATGTCCCGATGAAGCGTGCAACTGACTTTTGTTCCGCAATATCTGCGGGGTACGGTTGAGCCTTAACGAAGTGGAGAACCTCGTAAACAAAGGAACGACCAGCCTTATCAAAGGGATGAAAAGCAAAGCAGGCAAAAAGTTTGATGCCCGTATCGTACTGAAAGATACCTATGAAACATCGTTTGAATTTGACAACAGCACATATAAAAAGAGATGAACAGCAACGCAATCATAAGCCGAAAGGAAATAGAAAACCTTATCTACACAATACGGGGCAAACAGGTTATGTTGGACAGCGACCTTGCCAAGTTGTACCAGGTCGAAACAAAAAACCTTAACAAAGCCGTAAAAAGAAACATAGAGCGGTTTCCCCAATCATTCTGCTTTCAATTAACAGAAGAAGAAGCTGAAAACTTGAGGTTCCAAATTGGAACCTCAAGTTTAAATTACGGCGGCAGGCGTTACCTGCCCTATGTTTTTGGCGAGCAAGGGGTCGCCATGCTGTCCGCCGTTTTGCGCAGCGAGATAGCTGTAAAGGTCAGCATCGAGATTATGAATGCCTTTGTGGAAATGCGCAGATTGTTAATCGGAAATGCCGCATTGTTCTCCCGGATGGATAAAATCGAACTCAAACAGATTGAAGCGGACGGCAAATTTGAGGAAATCTTTAAGGCTTTGGAAAGCGGGAAGCTGCACAGTGATAAAGGTATTTTCTATGACGGGCAGATATTTGATGCCTATACCTTTGTCGCCGATATTATACGGAGCGCACAAAGGTCAATTATCCTTATAGACAACTATGTGGATGATACGGTGCTAACGCTACTCGGAAAGCGTGGGCAATCCGTATCTGCCACTATTTACACCAAAAATATCAGTAATCAATTACAACTCGATTTACAACGCTACAACAGTCAATATCCGGCTATCAATGTACACGCATTTGCCCATGCCCATGACCGTTTCCTCATTATTGACGGTACGGAACTATACCACATCGGCGCATCACTAAAGGATTTGGGTAGGAAATGGTTTGCCTTTTCCAAAATGAGCGCAGAGGCAAGTAAGATGATTAGTTTACTAAATGGCATATTGCGTGAGGGATAGCAGCGACATCCTTTTGTGGTCCTTTAAGATCCGCAAAAGATATAGCGGATAGCCCGACCCGGTTGCATTTTTGGGTCGTCCTCTGTGCGGTGGTTAAATGCAGACGGTGGCACGCCCCGGTACACTTTCTTTCCCACTTGCTTCAATTGTTTGAAAAAAAATTTTACCCAAGTTCTACCCAACTTGGGTTTTTTATTCATTTGAATGGTTCAGATTTGTATAGCCTATATCAAATTCCATCCGTTTGATTACAGGAACCCCTTACCGTAAAAGTGGAATTGAAGTAAGAGGGCGGAATTTATTAAGGCATCCGATAGGAGAATAAATTACCGCCTATGGAAATACCTTATATCCTAAAAATAGAAAGCGAATTTAAAAGGTGGATAGCCAATCCCAACGACCTCCCGGAGTGGAGCAAATACCCATTACCTTTCGCTGTCCAAAGGCAGGGCTTTACGCTGCCGTATTATGAACTATTGAGCCAGCAAATTAAAAACAGTCCTTTTTTTATAGATTTAGTGCAGCTTAATGTAAGCAACCCTGTTTATATTCCTTTCGACATTCAAGAGCGGCAACTGTACCTTTATTTTATGCTCAAAGGCACATTGTTGTATATGACTGAAAGCCGTAAGCCGATTATAAAAACGCAGCCTAACAGCTTCCTCATGTCCTATTACGATTCGGGCAGGTATTTCGCCTATGCCCAAAAAGGCATGCATATCTGTCTCGTGGTAAGTATTTTGCCTGAATGGATAGAAAGCATGTACCATAACTACCCTAATATCCAAAACGTCCTGCATCGTTTTAATCACGATAACCGCACCTACGACACCATGTACCAATGCAGGATGGACAGGAAGATACACCGATGGCTGTATAAAATATACAGTTATTCACAGACCAATATCGGGGCATTGGATGGCAATCTCCGCAAGTATATCAGCTACCTTCTGGAGCATTACGACACAATGTTAGAAGACCAAAAAGCCGACCTTGCTTATAAAATCAAAGCCTATATCCAGGAACATTATTGTGATAATGCGCTTACCATAAAATTCCTTTCAGAATACTTTTTCGTTACGGAACGTACTTTGCTCAATATCTTCAAACGCCAGTACCACATAAGCGTACAGGATTTTATTACCGAATTGCGCATTTCTCACGCCTTGTTCCTCATCGAAAAACAAGGGAAAGCTATAAAAGACGTATATATGGAAGTTGGCTACACCAATGAACGTCCATTTCGTACTGCTTTAGAGCAATACCTGAAACGCAGGTAACGGAATTTCCCCGAAATTGATAAAATCGGAAAATTTCTTACACAAAGTTGCTCAATATTTACCGATTTTGTCTTTCACACGCTTACGGCTTTGATGAACTTTGTATCAAAGGATGGTGATAACCATCATTAAGATACAAAGACAATGGAAACAGCAGCTACATATCAAAACCAAATCAAAAGAAAACGGATAACACTCAATGTCGTTATTATTCTTTTGCTGCTTCTTTGGATACCCGTAGGCATCGATAAAATAACAGACTTTACAGCGTTTAAAGGAGGCATTCTCCGCCAACCTTTTTCAGATAGCATAGGATATATCCTAATATACTCGCTCCCGGCATTGGAGTTAATAACAGTGCTGGCATTGGTAATGGAAAAGTATCGCAAAGCAGGTCTAATACTATCTACCGTATTAATGACCGCTTTTACAGCATATATCGCTGTGGCTCTTATGGGTGCATGGGAAAAATTACCATGCGGGTGTGGTTCGGTGATAAGTGGTATGAACTGGACACAGCATTTTTTCTTTAATCTCTTTTTCCTTTCCCTAAGCATTTTGGGGCTTTACTTATGGCATAAATTACGAGGTAGCAACGCCGGAGGCGAAGCTACCGAGGGCGCGTCTGCCAAAAGACATATAAAAAAGTATTTTTTAACATCAAAATTTTAAAGCGATGAAAAAATTAAAAATGAACCTATTTGCTGTAGTAGCAATAGCCATTGCAGCTGTAACCATGTCGTTTACCGTGATGAAAAACGCCAGTTTTGCAGGAGAAAAATGGTTTGAGTACACTGATGAAACCGGAGATGGAAATCCCAACAATCCTGAAAATTATATACTCACGCCAAGTGATGGCGCTAATCCGCCTACGTGTCCTGAAGGAAGTGACGAAATCTGTGCGGTTAAGGCTCAACCTGTGATGATTGGTGGTGAAGAACATCCCAATTTAGGTACTGTTATTGACGACAGAGAAAGAAAGCTGCAATAGCTTTTTCAGTAAATAATTTGAAAGAGTGTGAACAAGGATTATCCCATGTTCACACTCTATTTAGAGAATACTTTCGTTAATTAGATTTAATCATCCAAAGGAAAAGACCATTTCTTCAACCTCAAAATTTTAAAATGATGAAAAAAATAAAAAATAACCTATTTGCACTGGCAGCGGTAACCATTGCATCTGTAACAATGTCCTTTTCGGTAATGAAAAACGCCAGTCTTGCTGGAGAAAAATGGTTTGCCTATACAGATGAAACGGGAGATGGTAACATCTCCAACCCAGAAAATTTCGCACTTGTTAATGAAAATGGTAGTACAGCACCTCCGTGTATAACGGGAAATGATATATTGTGTGCTATTAAGGCAAAACCACTCATTGGAGATACTGAACACCCTGATATGAATACAGTTATTTCGTCTATATATACAAGGATAGAATAATAATTATTAGCGGTATTATGCTGAACCTTGTTACCGCTCGTTTTGTTGCATACCGTTGTTAAGTATCACACTATTGGGTATGGGAAAGACATACTTTGGACTGTTTGGCTCTAATGTATAAATCTTTCCATCAATATTTCTTGTTATCGTTTTTGAAAAACGGCTGTCCTTGTTCAATCGTCTTAAATCCGACCACCGTAATCCCCGCCATATTAATTCCTTTCTTCGCTCATCCAAGATAAACCTTAATACAGTTTCATCATTGTCCGAACTGAATGGAATAAATGTGCTGTTATAGCGATTTTTTAAAAGTTCGTTTACGGTCTGTAAAGCCGTGGTAATATTTCCTGCTCTTGCTTCACATTCAGCTTTTATCAGATAGATTTCGTTGGTAGAAATTCCGGCAAACCACATTCCTGAATTGCCATCGTAATTTCCCCTAAAGGAATAATAGCCCGCTCTGTTTCTAAAGAAAGCTGTTTTTCTAATATCGTTCGATTCATAAGACTTATATAGGTTGCTATCAATTCTTCCATAGGTAATGCTCATCACCATACGCCCAAAATCGTTAGCATGAAAAATTATTTCTTCATTATAGCGAGGTATCGGGAATGAGGTTGCCGACCCCATTGTTAATGTATTGTAATCAAGTAAAGCATCTGAATAGCTTAAACAAGTGTCTGCGTAAGATAGTGCTTTATCATAGTCTTCCATTGATAAGTATATGCGGGCTAACAGTCCATAGACAGCCTGCTTCGTTGGTGTTGTTTTATATGGGCTATTGACGGATAAAAGTATAACAGCCCTGTTCAAGTCATTGGTAATTTTAGTATAAGTTTCTTCAACCGATGACCTTATAGATTTCTCACCAATATCAGATTTTAACCTTAGTGGAATACCTAAGTCTGTTTGTGCCGTATTTTTCTCATAAGGTTTTGCCCAAAGCTGGGCAACATTGTAAAATGCAAAGGAGCGGAAAAACAAAGCCTCTCCCTCAATTTGGTTTTTTTCTACCGGAACAGGTTCAATTTTCTCCAACTGCTCCAAAATCAAATTGCATGAGTAGATTGCTGCATACATCATCGACCATTCGTTGGTTTCATCATCGTTAAATACATCATCATTCCATGTATAGATGTTTTTTGCTGTTAATGAAGTGAATCTATTCAAATTTTCTGTTTGTACAAATTGATTATCCGTAGCACCATCCTGAATTGAGGGATACCAGCTATTCATTCTCGATGTGTTATACAATAATGCTCTAAGGTCTGCAACCGTGGTCGGTACGACAAGCGATTTATCCGGTTTAACGTCCAAATATTTTTCACATCCTGAAAATGTGATTATTGTAATCAGTAATATTATTATATATCGTGTCATAGTTTCTAAATTTTAAAAGCCTGCTCTTAAACCAAATGAAAAAGTTCTTAGTGGTGATAAATCTCCAAATTCCGGGTCGACGTTATGTTTATCCGCTTTCCATATCGTCCCTAAATTGGTAGCGTACATCAATACCTCCAATCTTTTCAGTTTCCATTTGTTTTCCAATGATTTAATTTGGTAACTAAGGTTGATGTCCTGTAAGCGTATATTGTCTCCCTTTGAAATCAGCACTTCGGCACGTGGATAAAAATAGCCATCCCGATTGTTATTATTCGGATAGACCATTGACGGAATCTGTGTGGTGACTTCATCACCCGGCTTTTGCCATCTTAGACTAAAATCCGAATGCGAACCTGTGCCATTGAATATTGCGTTATAGTACACGCTGTTTCTCCTGAAATAGAACCCTAATTTATAGCTGATATTGAATGAAAGACTTAACCCTTTCCATGAGAACGTATTTCTTAAAGCACCGAAATGTGTAGGAGTGGCGGAGCCATAATAAATCAGTTCTTCTGGTGTGGTTTCGTTGCGGATGGCTGCATAATCTTTGCTTACTTCGCCATGAAGGTAGCCCATAGGGTCGCCTGTTTCGGGGTCAAGACCAGCCCATCGAAATGCAAAAATAGAATAGGCGGGTTTTCCAATGATGGGCGAAATAACCAATCCGCTATTAAGATAATTATTGAGGTCTCTTGTCTCGGCAAGATATTCCGTTATTTTAGTTTTTACGGTACTGTACAGCAAGTCTGTCCGCCATTCAAATGCTTTACGGATATTGACACTATGCAATTGTATATCTATTCCGTTTCCGGTCATGGAAGCCGAATTTCCAAGATAAGTGAACCCTCGGCTACTTAAGGAACCTATTGCACCTGTGGTTTGGTCGATAGGCATATAACCAATAAGGTCGGTATTTTTCTTGTGATAGTATTCAAATGTACCGCTTAAACGTTGTTTTAAAACAGCAAAGTCAAACCCTACATTGAACTGCCCGTTCTTTTCCCAACGAAGATTTTCGTTCGGTGGATTAACTAATACACCATAAGGCGTATTTATTAAATTTCCACCATTGTAATAACGCATTGTGGGCAGAGCCGAAACATTGCGATTGAGGTTACCGCTATAACCGAAAGTCGTCCTTAGCTTCAACAGGTCAAGCCATGTAATATTGATAAACCGTTCATTCGTCAGATGCCAGCTACCACCAACCGACCAAAGTGGGGTAAACCGTTGATTGCTCCTTACTCCAAACAGATTTGAGCCATCTTGTCTTGCACTAATGTTAAGATTATAGCGGTTATCAAACGTATAAGCCCAATTGGTAAAAAAGGATATAAACCTATCGTTAGTTTCGGATGTAAAATATGGATTTGGAATTTTTGCAATTCCACCTGTGGGACTGTACAAAGTATAATCAGTATCGTAATTAACTGCGATAGTCGTCAAAATATGGGGATTATAACCATATTGTGTAGACTGTGTTAGAGTGGTGTTTGCCTGACGAGCCTCTGCTCCAGCAAGACCTGTTAGCTGGTGTTTATCCCAAGTTTTGGAGTAATTCAGTTGTAAACGGAGAGATTGCGACGTGAAGCTGTTTGTTGATTCATTTAAGATATCGCCCAAAGGTATTGGGCGGAATAACGCTCCATCCGTACCAACCTGTGTATAGGTATTTATCCTATCACGGGTATAATAGGATGCCATGCTCCGTATATCTTTTCCTGCTCCCTGTGCGTTTTCATATTGGTATTTGATTTCTACAATCAGCCCTTTGCCAATGTCATAATTCAGCCCTGTATTCAATATCAGGCTGTTTGTTTTCTGCTTATTGTTGATGAGGTTTATTTCGTCCAATGGACGATACGTCCAATCTAATAATCCATTTTGTTTTGTTTCCTGAATATAGTTTGACCGATAATATCGGTCTATTGGTAAAGCGTTTCCATTTTCGTCCGCAATACGGGCATAAGGTAACGAAGAAGAATTGGTAGGTCTTCCTGCGTTTGTGAAGGTATGGGTAAAAAACAAGGCGGCATCCCAACTCAATTTTTTGGAAAGTCGAAACGTATTGTCAGAACGTAGATTATACCGTTTATAACCTCCATCGGTGGTGCTGGTATTGTCATCATAGCCACCAGAAAGATAATAGCTTACATTTTCGCTCTGCCCACTCACGTTTAGGGAATATTGCTGGTTTAGCCCTTTCCTGTAAACGTATTTATTCAATTCCCGACGTATATCGTATTGCGCTAATTCGTTCAGCCCTTGTTGCAATGCGGCATCGGTTAGTAACCCGTGTTTATTTTTATACATTAATTCCACTGCGGGGGATAATGGCACGTAGCCTAACTGCTCATTGGCATCGTAAAAGTTATTGTCAAAAAGCATTTTTTCGACACCTATATAATCCGCAGAAGACATATAAGGCAGTTGCATCATATCCGGCTTTTGAATAAGAGTCATATTGCTGTTAAACGATATGGCAGGCGGCTGGTTCCGTTTGGCTTTCTTGGTCGTTATAACGATTACACCGTTTCCGGCTCTTACGCCCCATATAGAGGCTGCGGTTGCATCCTTTAGAATGGTAATATCTTCCACATCGTTCGGGTTAATATCATTTATATTGCCCTCGTAGGGAAAATTATTCAGTATGATTAATGGTTTCGTATTGGAAAAAATAGTGCTTAGACCTCGTATGCTCAAATTGTTACTGCCTACACCGGGTCTGTTATCAAACATTGCTGAACTGGCAATACCGTCCAACCTGCTCAATACATCGGTAGAGATTTGACGATTAAACAATTCGTTGTCGATATGGTCAAATGACCCTGTGGCTCTTTCTTTGGGTATTTTTTGAATACCCGTGGATACCACTACTTCGCTTAAAGTATTGCTTGCCGGATTTAGGTGCACCGTCAATGGGTTTTGTGGAGCAGCAGAAAGGACAAATGTCGTATCTGCTAATCCAATGTAACTAACACTAACTGCTAAAGGGAATGCTTTATTTGTAAATTCAAAATTTCCGTCTTCATCAGTTTGTACGGTGTTATTCTGACTGCGGTTCAACAATTTGACCGTAGCACCTGCTACGGGCTGACCATTTTCATTATTGACTACCTTACCCCGAATGTTGGATATGTTTTGGGCAATGGTATTGGTAACTGAAAAAAGTATGAGTAAAAAAGTAATTGTTCGTTTCATTGAGTAGTTTGGTTTATAGTTCAGAAATGACAAAAAAATCCAGCACTCTTTCATCTTCCACGATGGCAATACCGAATGGTTTAAGTTGCCTGTTAACAGCTTCCACATCCTCAATAACATGTGCTATTTTTGGGATGGCTATTTTTTGGTCAGTAAAATCATTTACAACAGGAATATGCTGTATATCTTTATTGGTCTTGTTTACCCAAGCCGAAAGGTATTGTAAGCCGTCTTCGGGTTTATTGGGGATTATTGTCGTTTTCCCTATAATCTTAATGGTATAGCATTTTGTATTACGTTTTTCCATACGCCCATTTATGCCAAAGTGATAATTGAGGTCAGCCTGTACTTTTTGGGGAAAGTGCTTCAATACTGACAATGGGGCAATCCATTCGTAGCAATACTTATCCTGTAAAAACCTTTTCTCCGAAACAGAAAATGGTTCCTTCAACTCCAGCTTTGTCCGGTTAGGTGGCATTGTTAGCAATTCTCTAAATGCAAGTTCGTACATACGGCGGATGTCAGCATTGGTAGATAGTACCCGAAAGGTGCTCTCTTTTTCGTTCACTTTTGGTAGAGCATTTGAACGAGGAATGCCTTCTATGGCTAACGTAATAATACTTCTGCTAACAAAAAAATCCCCGTCAGCACCATTATTATTAAGCAGTAATGGACGTGTGTCATCATAGGTAAGGTTGTCCTTTTTCTGTGCAATGCTATTTGCATTGCCTTTCAATGCCGAAGTAATATTTTCCTTTGTTACATCAGATGAGTGTGTAATAGCTTGTACTTCGCCGGATTTGCTAATCCATACCTCATGCGGCAACATGGTGTAAGGGAAATGGAATTTATATGTATTGTCATCGGTAACTGAAAACAAGTTTAATCGGGAAAGTACTCGATTCTTCTTTAAGAATGCTTTTATTTCGTTGGCTTTCTGGTCTGTCATCGGTAAAATGATAACATCGTCTTTAAACTCCTTTTCCAGTTCGTGAAGTCTTGGCAATGCAGCTACACAAGTACCGCACCACGTACTCCAAAAATCCAATATTATCAGCTTGCCTTTGTAATCGGCAAGGGTGATGTTTTTTTTGTCCTGCGGGTGGTTCACCACCTGCAAAGGTGTGTTCCAAAGAGCATCAGGGATTTGGTCGCCGATGTTTAAAGCGGTGATGTTTTGGTTGTTTGCAGTCCCGACTTCTCGGGACTGCGGACGGGCTATGCCGACACCAAACAACATGAAACAAATTAGAATTAGGAAGTGCCTGCCGCCCGTTACCAGTTCCGGGTTATGGCAGGCTATAAAAATCGTTATCCTATTACGAATAAGTTTATTCGCCATTGGGTTTATAAATTATGGTTATTGGGAAATGATTAATTGCTCCGAGTATGGTTGCAGGACGTGCTAATCCGGGCTTTTGATGATGCAGCGGAGGCTGAATTTCTTTGAGAAGAACAAAACATCGCTTTTTATCCCTCCCGTTGGGGAAAGGAAGTAATATTGTTTATAATTGTTTGTCAATCTTCTCACTATTAGTTATTTGTTCCAAATAACGTTGAAATGGAGATTTTTTTGAAGTAATTTTGGTTGTCTATTATGCTTTTTTGGTTGTCTTTTATTATATTTACGCTATCAAATGACAATGAAATATGCAAGAGGAAGACAAAGTACACGTTTTGGAAACGCTGGAAGAAAACCATCAGGGCAGAAATGCGCAGCGTATCCGTATTTACTTGGGCATTAAGCAAGAAGTGCTTGCTAATGAATTGGGTATGAGCCAGCCACAAATTTCTGCCATAGAACGGGAAGCTGTTTTAGAGCCGGAAATGTTGGAACGATTTGCTTTTGCATTAGGCGTAACCCCTGACCTCATTAAGAAATTTGATGTGGAACGAGCTATTTATAATATCAACAGTTATAAAGATAGTACTGTTCAACATGGTGAGAATAGTACGCAGAATATTAATCCGTTAGATAAAGTAGTCGAGTTATACGAACGGTTGTTGCAAAGTGAGCGGGAGAAACTGGAATTATTTATAAACCAAAAAAATCATTCGTAAAATAACAATGGAAAAAGAAAAAGAAACCGTGTATTTGGAGGGGAAAAACCACATGGGTATAAAAATTGGCAGTGCAAGGCGATTGGTAGGTATTACGCAAAAGGATTTGGCAGAGCGTATGGGTGTGACCAAGCAAGCTGTATCTAAATTGGAACAAACCGAGAACGTGGATGACGAACGATTGGAAAAAGTAGCTATTGCGCTTGGCGTAAGCGTAGAGGGTTTGAAGAAATTTGATGTGGGGCAGGTTCTTTACCATACTAATAATTTTTACGAAAAGGTTGAACCGACAAATGGTGCTATGGTTGGTACAGTAAGAATTGAAAATAATCATCAGTTTTCAATTGAGCAGGCAACCAAGCTGTTTGAAGAATTATTGAGAATGGAACGGGAACATTTTCAGAAAGCAAAAGATAAGAAATAACTAAAGTATCTTTTAAAGCATAACGATAGATTCAGGCTTCCCTCGTAACCAAGAAGCGAAGAATTTTAAAAGAAACGGCGGATCTGCAAGTCCGCCGTTTCTCTTTCTATCGCTGTCATTATTTTTCCTCCTGCTCATCCATTTTCTTAATAAGGTTATCCCGCAGTGCATCAAGGAATTTGGTACGGTTTCGTTTCCGGTTGCGTATTTCGAGATAGGTATGGTAAAAGTTTCCCAAATCAATATTAAAGGCATTTTCAAAATATTCCGCTATCAACCTAATATCCGTATTGCCATTATCGAGAACGCTTTGGTAGTATAGGGAGTAAATGAGTTCTGTCAAAGCAGCTTTACTACCTGTCCAGTTCAGCCCCGAAATAGCAGTTCGTTTTATAAACAAACGCTTGTAGGTGCAGTAAAGCTGGTCTTCGAGATACACCTGTATCAAATCATTCGCCATTATCTTGGCTACCTTATAATCGTGGGAAGTAGAAAAAGATTGGTCGGACTGAAAATAATAGGTATCCAGCCACAGTTTTATATCGTGCTTGCCCCGAACAAACATTTTCTCGTCAAGAAACGAGTTGTTGCTTCGGTAATATTTATAAAAATCAATGTTATTGTCGAAAAACCTTTTTAGCTTCTTCAATTCTTTTTTAAGATATTTTCTAATGCGCTTAGCCCCGTAGGGCTTCCTCGTCTCGATTTTGTAAATGGCATTATAATAAATCAATTTTGAAACAATGACTGGCTTTTGATATTTAAAAAATCGGATTTCTTCATCAACATTTGTAAATCCTCGTTTCAAAACATAATCTTTAATTTCGGACAGACATTCCACAATCCGGTATATAATGGCTTCTGTCCGTTGTACCGGGTTATCGTTTTCAATCTCCAGTTCTTGGATTTCTGTTTCCAATTTAAGATATGTTTCATTGTAAAATTTATCCATTCGTTTCATTTTGATAAATATGATACTGATTAATATAGAAATGCTAATACTGCTCGTATTAGCCCATGCAACTACATGAAAGAACAACCAGTATGATGCTGGTGGTGGAACTGTTGTATTGTCTGATGGGTTGTAGTATGATGCAGGTTAATCCAAACGAATTATACCCCGCATCACCCACTGTATTTTGCCGTAATTTTACGGTTTGCAGTTTACAACCATCCGGTATTTTATTTTAATATGTCAATGCAAGCCCTACACCAAATCCCATATCACTATCATAGTGGGTACGTATACCTATATTTTTATTGATGATATACCTAAGCTCCCCCATATATTCTAAGTCGGTATTTACCATGAAGCCACCTCTTAATCTTTTTGAAATTGGAATATCTTCGCGCATTAACTGCAATCTTACAATTCCATCGTGATATACTTCTGCCTGGAAATTGACCAGCATAGGTAACGTATACATAAACCCTAAACTGAACGCCTTGCGGGTGTCTTTCTTGTTGGTTTGTCCAAATATGTTCTTTTCGTGCTCATCTTCTCCCATTTTCCGGTAACGAAAATCAAAACCTACAAAGGGCATGAACCATTGCATCTTTCCAATGTATCTACCTAAGTGAGTTTCTACTTCATACCCGTGCATACTATTATAGCCTAAGCGCCATTCTGTTCCTAATTGATAGCGTGCATTCATTAGCATAGCTTCTCCATCATTACCATTGGTTGCAAAATCGTTTTGTGCCATAAAATGGGGCATATTACTTTCTCTTTGCAATTCTTTATAGGCTTTTGCCTTGTCAGGTAAATAGGGGTTATTGTAGTCTCCAACTTCAAACACCCTGTTCATTCCCGCCATCATGTGATATAATATATGGCAATGAAAGAACCAATCACCTTCCTCATTTGCTAAAAACTCAATGGTATCCGTTTCCATAGGCATGATATCCAACACATTTTTAAGCGGCGATTTTTCGCCTTTTCCGTTTATCACCCTAAAATCAAATCCGTGAAGATGCATAGGATGCCGCATCATCGAATTATTATAAATGGTAATCCGTAGGATTTCTCCTTTTTTTACAGGTATTTTGTCCGTTTCCGAAAGTATTTTATTATCCATGCTCCATACATAGCGGTTCATGTTGCCAGTAAGTGTGAACTTCAACTCTTTTACAGGCGCATCTTTTGGAAGGGAGGTGTTGTAAGGCGATTGCAACATAGCATAATTTAATGTTTTGATGTCTCCCAAGGCATTAGCGTTGTAACGGTTAGGGTCGTCATCCATGTTCATACCTTCATGCTTGCTGTGGTCTGATTTCTTTGCTGCATCTCCGGTAATTTCGGGATACATCACTACATTCATGTCCATTTGGTTCAGGCTCATCTTCATGCCCATATCGTCCAAATCGCCATTCATTTTCATCATATCGTTCATCATCTTCATCCCCTCGAAATACTTCAATCGTGGGAGCGGGGAAATAAGCTGTTTGACCCCATCACCTATAAAGTAGCTTGCTGATTGTGTTCTGTCCTCGGTTGTTGCTAAAAACTCATATGCTAACCCATCTTGAGGGATAGTCACTACAATATCGTAAGTTTCAGAAACTGCAATGATTAATCTATCCACTTCTACAGGCTCAACATCATTTCCATCATTCGCTACTACTGTAATTTTCCCTCCAGCATATCTTAGCCAGAAATACGAAGACGCCCCGCCATTGGAAACGCGTAATCTGACTTTGTCACCTGCTTTTAGCTTTTTACCACCAATTGTTTTCAAATCGGTGCTATGGCTACCATTTATTAGGATTTTATCATAGTAAACATCACTGACATCCATCGCTAGCATCCGTTTCCACTCATTTTTTACCTTTACGCCTAATTTTCCCTCCTTAATAGCTTCAACGTACGATTGCGTAGCACCTTTCTTAATGGCCGCCCAATCATTTGCATTGTGTAGCATACGGTTGATGTTATCCGGGTTAAGATTTGTCCACTCACTTAATATAATCGGGACGGTCGGCAAATCGTCAATTCCTTTTCTAAAGGTTTTATCGTCGCCTCTTTTTTTCATGATAAAACTACCGTACATGCCTATCTGCTCCTGCAAGCCTGAGTGCGAATGATACCAGTGCGTGCCATGCTGGATAATCGGAAAACGGTAGGTGTAGGTTGTACCCGGTGCGATGGGCTTTTGCGTAAGCCAGGGCACACCGTCTTCTTTATTGGGCAGGAACACACCATGCCAGTGCAGTGATGTGCTTTCTTTCAATTGGTTGTGCACCACTATTTCGGCAGTGTCGCCCTCGGTAAAGGTAAGGGTGGGCATGGGGATTTGCCCGTTTACGGCAATCGCCCTTTTTTGCTTACCTGCATAGTTGACAAGTGTATCTTTTACATACAGCTCGTAATGCACTACTCTCTGTGCAAACAGCGTTTGCGTGCAAAGCAGCATCAGCACTGTTTGCAATATTCTTATGGGTATTTTTTTATATCTGTTCATTCGTTGAAAAATTTTATTTAATGCTGTCTTCCATTGTGCCAAACCACGCTATCAAAACCTGCTTATCCTCCGGTGACAATACTGCATTACGATGAATTAGCGTATATGACGACAATGGCATTTCCCCGTCCTTAACCTGCCCGGCCATAGCCCTGAACTTGTTTCGCTGCCTGCGGACAGAATAGTCGCCAAATTCGCTAAAGTTGAGTTCCTCTTTCCCCTTTTTTATATGCTCTGCCATGTACCATGCGCCGGGCTGGATACGGCTGTACCACGGATAATGGGTATTGTTGCTATGGCAGTCATAACAGGACTGAACAAGGATAGCCTTTACATTTTGGGGTACGGTGTACACCCTTTCGATATGGGTGGCTGGCACTTCAACCGCCTGGTTCCGTAAGGGCTGAAAGAACTGTATGGCAATCAGGACGACAGCCAGCCCCAATATGATTTTCTTCTTTATGGTCATAATTATTTTATTGTGGCTTCATCTTTTTGTGTCTACTGTTTTTTCACATACTTGGCATAATTCTCCTTGTTTTCAAAATAAGAAACTTCACCGTTATTTCCTGTCACAGCAATCACCGCATTAGCTTTGTCTACCTGCTTATGGGAATAGGGGTCTATCGCCATCCGCACGGTCGCATCTTTTGGAATACGTTCCTTACACATTTCGCAACATCCGTAATAGGTTTTACCATCAAATTTTACGTCAAACTGCCTTTTGCCCATATAGGCATCGTTGACCATGCAGACTTCATCCGATGGAACCAATTCACCTATTTGGGTAGTATGTCCGTTGCTTTCCGGAGTTGCCTGCGAATGCTGCTGTTCCGCTTCATCCTTATTTGACCCCGCCTGACCGCAAGCGGTGAATAGCAGGGTTAATAAGGAAATAAAGCCAATTATTATTTTGTTCATGTCCAAACTTGTTTTTTTAAATTTTATTATTTACTTTCTTCAAACTCTTTTAGCTTGCGCTTCATTAGTTCAATTTCTTCCGCTTGGGTTTTAAGTATATTTTTTTGCAGCTCTATCAGTTCCGGGTCGGTCAGGTGTGCCTTTTCGGACATCAATATGGCTGCTGCGTGATGGGGTATCATACCCTTTGCAAACTGCTTGTCCCCGACATTGATTTGTTCCCTGATACCAAACCATGAAAAGATGCCAACAGCAACCGAGATGATGGCTATCGCCCAATTCATCTTCCTGTTGGGGTACATTACTTTCATTATCGCTAATTCGATAAGCAGCATTGCCGAGGTCATCAGCAGGGTCATGTACAAATTGTTGATATTGGGTATCAGGTTCTGCCACCCGTCAATCATAGCGTACATGATAAAATACATCACTGCGAACATGGCTACAGCCATCACCGCAAAGCGTTTGTACATGGCCGAAGCATGTTTTGTATTGTGCGTGCCATGCTCCGAGGAATGACCCGCATGGTGACTGTTTTGCATATTTTCCATAACCCTGAATTTTATTTGCTGTTAATTGTTTTTTCCACCTTACCGCAGGTCAGCATTTTAGAACCGTAGTAAGGGTTTTTGATTTCCTTGTTTTCGCTGAACCAAACAGCACCCTTACCGTCATTGAACATCGGGCAATGGTCCTGATACAATGTTTGCGATGTACCGAACAAATCAATCAGGTCTTTCAAATCTTCGCCAAGCGAGGCCAAATGTTCCCGCTGGTGGTGGATGTTGCCGACATTTTCCCCGATATGTTCTGCGTGTTCTTTAGCATCGTCCGCTATGTCCATGTACTTTTTGTGCTTATCGGCAGGAACGGCTTTCATGTCCACTTTATTCAGGGTAGCTAACAGCTTTTTCCCTGAACTGGCGGCAGCTTTGTCATCGTCCGAAACAAGGGCGTTCTTTAAGGACAGATAATCGGTAACTATGGGCGCAATAGAAAAGTTTTTTGCTTCTTCTTTTCCTGTTGCTTTTGCTTCCTGACCGCTCGGAGTTTCACTCACAACGGGCGCAGCTACCGTATCATCCTCTTTTGGTTGGGAAGCTGACTGTTCTTGTGATACAACAGCAGTATCACTTGAAGACTGCTCGTTTTTGTTGGATGCCTGATTGCATGATACTGTTACAAATGCCATGATAACAGCAATGATTGATAATGTTAGATTTTTCATTTTTATTTATTTTTTGATTTTTAAAAAACTTGCGTTAATAGCCACTACAATGGTGCTTACACTCATCAGCACAGCACCCATAGCGGGACTTAAAACAAAATTCGGATAGAGTACGCCTGCCGCAAGGGGTATTGCCACCACGTTGTAGCCAACCGCCCATATCAGGTTCTGTACCATCTTTTTGTAGGTAAGTTTGCCGAAGTCAATCAGTTTGACCACATCCCTCGGGTCGCTGTCTACCAATATGATATCCGCTGTTTCGGCAGCCACGTCCGTACCGGAACCCACGGCAATGCCCACATCTGCCTGTGCCAGTGCAGGTGCATCATTTACACCATCACCAGTCATTGCTACGATTTCGCCTTTTGCCTGAAACTCCTTTACTTTCTCCTGCTTGTTGTGCGGAAGCACATTAGCCAAATACCCGTCCATACCCAATTTTCCGGCTACGGCAGCAGCAATCCTGTCGTTGTCCCCGGTGAGCAGAAAGGACTTGATGCCCATTTTTTTGAGTTCCTCAATCGCCTGTGCCGACCCCTCACGGATGCTGTCTGCCAAAGTAATGATGCCGATTACCCGGTCATCAATGAGGACAAAGTTGACCGTTTCGGCTTCCTGATTGATTTCGCTTGGTATTTCCGGCAGGGAAAGGTGGTTTTCGGTGAAATAATTCGGGCCGCCAGCTACGACATTTTTCCCGTTCACAACACCTTTAACACCTATGCCCTGCATATAGCTGAAGTTTTCAGACTTCCATAAGGCAAGGCTCTTTTCTTTCAATGTAGCCATAATGCCTTTGGCGATATGGTGTTCCGAATTTTGCTGTACTGCGGCAGCATACTGGATAACCTCATCGGCATTATATTCGTCTGTTAACGGTATAACCTTTTCTACGGCATGGGAACCTTTGGTGAGCGTTCCGGTCTTATCAAAAATGACGGTGGAAAGTTTTCGGGTGGTTTCAAATGCCGTACGGTTGCGGATGAGCAGGCCATTGGTCGCCGAAAGCGTTGTGGAAATGGCGACCACCAACGGGATAGCCACGCCCAATGCGTGCGGGCAGGCCGTTACCATTACCGTCACCATTCTTTCAAGCGCAAAGGCAATATCTCCACTGCTTGCATACCAATAGGCAAATGTGCCTATGCCCACGGCAATGGCAATAAAGGTGAGCCATTTGGCAACTTTGTCCGCAAGGTTCTGTGTATTAGACTTAGTAGCCTGCGCTTCCTGCACAAGATTGATAACCCTGTTCAGGTAGCTGTCTTTTCCCACGGCTGTTACCTTAACTTTCAGCGCACCATCGCCATTGATAGAGCCTGCGATGACCTTTCCGTCCTTTTCCTTTTTTACGGGAACACTTTCCCCGGTAAGCATACTCTCGTTGATATACGAAAGCCCCTCCAGTACCAATCCATCGGCTGGAATTTTTTCTCCCGGTTTTATGATAGCCGTTTCACCGCTTTGCAGGTCTTCGAGCTTTATCTTTACAGCTTCTCCGCCACGTTCCACGGTAACATCGTTGGGCAGCAAAGCCACCAATGACTGTAATGCCCGTGAAGCAGCCATTTGGGAACGCATTTCCAGCCAATGCCCTAACAGCATGATGTCAATTAGGGTTGCCAGTTCCCAAAAGAAGTCCATACCCTGCAAGCCAAATACAACGGCTACGGAATAAACATAGGCTACGGATATGGCAATGGCAACAAGTGTCATCATCCCTATGGCTTTGGCTTTCACCTCGCCAATCATTCCCTTTAGGAACGGTAAGCCTCCATAGCAATAAATCACCGTACCCAATGCCAACAGCACATATTTATCGCCATTGAAAGCAAGGGAGAAACCCAACCATTGCTGTATCATGTGCGACAGGAGCAGGATAGGGATTGTAATGACAAGGCTTATCCAAAAACGTGTGAGGAAATCGCCTGTATTATGCCCCTCATGTTTATCAAAGTTTTCGTCATCATGGCCATGTTGAGAATGCCCGGAATGCTCATGTTCTGGCGTGTGTTCATGAGAAGCTGACGTACCGCCACCGGGAACCAATGCCATGCCACAAAGAGGGCATTTGCCCGGTTCGTCTTTTAGCACCTGCGGGTGCATGGGACACGTGTATTTTTTCATAACAAGGGATTTTAAAAGTTATGTTGCATTTAATTTTTTTACCATCTCATGGGTCATTTCTTCAGCATAAGTACCATAGGCATCAACAAGTACCCCTTTGCTCTTACCGTCATTGGACGATATGGCATAAATCACGGCATTGTTATCAGGACTGCTGTCGAGGCTTTCAAACCTATGAGTTTCCGTAACCGTAAAATCCTCCGGTTTTAGTTTCAGGCTCTTTGACGCACAGTAAAGGCAGTCCGGCAACAGACTAAAATCAATACTGTACCCACGTTGTCTTAGGTCTTTAAGAGCCTGCACCATATCACTATACTGTTCCATAGCTTTCCGACCTGTTATTTAATGGTTTCGACCGTACTGCCGCAGGTAAGCATCTGTGAGCCGTAATATGGGTTTTTAATGGCATTCTCTTTACTTAGCCAATTGGCCCCCTTACCTCCATTGTACATAGGACAGTGCTGGTAATAAACTGGTGTATCCTGTTTAGACACTTTAGCCAGTATGTAGATGCTTCCCGAAAGTGCCGCAAAAGCACTTCTTTGTTTTGCAACGTCTTTTGATTTTGAAATGCTTTCCGCATTAGCTGTCAAGTCCTGCATTACTTTCATCCAAGCCGTATGTTCCTCTGCCGAAAGCTTGTTCATATCGACTGCTTTAAGGGATGCAGCCAATTCAGCGGCT
Source organism: Sphingobacterium sp. 1.A.5 (assembly GCF_002734235.1). NCBI lineage: Bacteria > Pseudomonadati > Bacteroidota > Sphingobacteriia > Sphingobacteriales > Sphingobacteriaceae > Sphingobacterium > Sphingobacterium sp. 1.A.5. Next base: position 83,012 of record NZ_PEBA01000063.1, on the reverse strand, counting down.
TTGGCAGATGCAGTTGCCTCATCGGTTTTTATCAAAGCATCTTTCACTGAAAAGTAGTTGTCAAACACAGCTTTTAGCTGTGATTGATTTTGAGCTGCATCCTTGTTAGCGGGTGCTGCCATTTCACCGTGGTTGTGATTGCCATGTCCGACTTTCATGTCCATTGCCGCCCCTTTGTTTTGGGCAATTGTCTTCAAAGGTCTATCGTACTGGCAGCATTCAGCCAGTTTCGCATATACGTCATCCGGCGCACGGAACTTCTCACTATCATAACCCGCCAAAGCGATACGTTTCAGGATTTCATCCTGATTTGTTTTCTCGCTGTCATACGTGAGCGTAGCCATCTTGGTATCTTTGTTCCAGTCCACGTTGGCTACCTTTTTTATGTTACCTGCTTTTTCGATGGTGGTTTTACACATACCACAATTGCCGTAAATCTTTACGGTTTCTGTTTTCGCATTTTTGATTTGTGCGAAACCATTCATTGAGGATAGTAATACGGCGATTACCATCACTATTTTTGATAATGATTTCATAATAATTACTTTTTAGAAATGAAGTATTGAAAGCCCATTTCTGTTTTAAACTTTAAATAAATGATACAAATAAGGGATTTGCAAAAAGCCGAAGCGGCTTCTGACAGGACATACCTATGGCTGGCAGGCCATAAATTTAGCTTATTTTAGGCGGTAGCCAAATGGAAAAAAAGCCCGAAGAATAATAGGCTTCTTTGAAAGCGAATTTTTGCTTTTTAGCTGCTGCTAAGTGATCTTTTGCCTTTAATTCGATTACGGTTGGGACATTTAGGGAAGTGGTTGAAGCACCGCACCTGCAAGAGCTGTGGGAACAACCGCCCCCGCATTTGTCACTTTTGCATTTTTTACAGGATTTGCTCTTGCAACCTTTTGTATGTTCTGATTTTTTGGATTTCTCCTTTGAGCAGGAAGACTGCTCGGTCTTTGTTGAATTTTTGGAACAGGCATAGCTCTGACTTGGTACCATAAAGAAAACCAAACAGAACAATGTCAAAATGCCTATATGTATTCTATAATTTTTCAACGCAACAAAGTTACAAATTAGATTGGTTTTTTATATCGTTTTACGTTTTTTTTGCTATATGGAAAAATAATGCCATATACGCAATAACCTATCGCCTTTTTTCAGAATTGATAAAATGCCCTTTTTCATCAACCCAACCTCATGGAAATTCGGTCGGAAAAAGGGCATTTCAAAAAGTTGCTGGCTTAGGCATCCAAAGGTTCTATTTTGAAGCCTGCCTTTTGCACGGTCGATATTACTTCATGCTCGGTAATGCCCTCGGACTTCACGGTAAGTACTTTGTCCTTGTTGGCCGTGTCCACTTCCCAATGGCAGATGCCCTCTGCCTTGTCCAAGTGCGGCTTTACAGATGCGATACAGCCGCCGCAATTGATGTTCGTCTTGAATTGAAATTGTTTATTTTCCATTGTTTACAAATTTTAGAGTTATCTGATAATGCAAATTTCCGTACTATTCAGTTAGTTATTGTTGTGTAATTTCTTGTTTGATTTGTGAGATTTACTGTTTTATTTCTTCCACTTCAACCGCAGGCTGTTACTGACCACGCTCACGCTGCTCAATGCCATTGCCGCACCCGCAATCATCGGGTTGAGCAGGAAGCCGTTAACAGGGTAAAGGATGCCTGCCGCTACCGGAATGCCGATTACGTTGTAGATAAACGCCCAGAACAGGTTTTGCTTGATGGTGGCTACGGTCTGTTTGGACAAGCGTATTGCCTGCGGTATCTTGGTCAGGTCGGACGAAATGATGGTCATCTTGGCTACGTCCATTGCGATGTCGCTGCCTTTGCCCATTGCGATACTTACATCGGCTGTTGCCAATGCGGTGCTGTCGTTGATACCATCGCCCACCATTGCCACTACCTTTCCTTTACTTTGCAGTTCTTTCACAAAGTCGGCTTTGTGCTGTGGCAAAACTTCGGCTTTGTAATGCTTGATGCCTGTCTGCTCCGCAATGGCTTTTGCAGTAGCTTCATTATCTCCGGTCAGCATATACAGGTCAATGCCCATTTCCTGCATTTCCCGGATAGCCCGCACCGATGTTTCCTTAATCTTATCGGCGATAGCGATTACAGCAAGAGCCTTTTTGCTGTTTGCAAACCAGATAACGGTTTTAGACTGTTTGCCCCATTCTTCGGCCTGGTCTTGTAATTCGCCGGCAATGGCAATGTTGTTTTCTGCCAATAGCTTTTTGTTGCCTACATAATAGGTTTCGTTGTCATGGTCTGCTTTTGCGCCTTTGCCCGTAATGCTGTCGAACATGGATAAAGAGGTGGTCGCTACATCGCCAAGATGCTTCACTACGGCTTCTGCCAATGGATGCTCGGATTGCTTTTCGATGCTCAAAAGGATTTCTTTTGCAGTGTCCTCATTGTTCAGCCATTTAATGCCCGTTACCTGTGGTCTTCCCTCGGTGATGGTTCCGGTTTTGTCCAAAACGATGGCATTTACTTTTTTGGCCAGTTCCAAACTTTCGGCATCCTTTATCAAAATGCCATTTTCAGCACCTTTACCAACGCCTACCATAATAGCGGTGGGTGTCGCTAAGCCTAAAGCACAGGGGCAGGCAATGACCAATACCGTAACGGCTGCCAACAGACCTTGAACAACCCCGTTTTCGCCTCCCAAAATCAACCATAGCGTAAATGTCAGGATGGCAATACCTATCACTGTGGGAACAAAGATGCCCGCAATCCTATCGACCAGTTTCTGTACGGGTGCTTTGCTTCCCTGTGCATCCTGCACCATTTTGATGATGTGGGCAAGCATGGTTTCTTTGCCCACTTTTACCGCCCTGAACCGGAAGCTGCCTTTTTGGTTAATCGTTCCTGCAAATACTTTTTCTTTTTCTTTTTTCAATACAGGTACAGGCTCACCGCTTAACATGCTTTCGTCCACATACGAATTGCCCGATATGACCATGCCGTCTACCGCAATCTTTTCACCGGGCTTTACGAGTATCACATCGCCTGCGCTTACGTCTTCGATAGCGGTCTGCTTTTCCGTTCCGTCCGCATGTACCACGATGACCGTTTTTGGCTGCAAGCCCATCAGCTTCTTAATGGCTGAAGAGGTGTTGCCTTTGGCTCTTTCTTCCAGCAGTTTTCCCAAGAGGATGAATGCGATAATAACGGCAGCCGCTTCAAAATATACGTGAGCATGCAGTCCCCGTTGATGCCAAAAGTCGGCAAACAGCATATTGAAAACACTGAACAGGTAGGCAATACCTGTACTCAATGCCACCAGCGTATCCATATTGGCGGAACGGTGCTTTGCCTGCTTCCAAGCGTTTACAAAAAAATCCCTGCCCAACCATATTACAACGGGCGTGGAAAAGAGCCACATTATCGGGTCTGCATAGGGCATATCCATAAAGAACATTCCTATGATTACCACGGGCAGGGAAAGGATAATTGCCCAAATGGTCTTGTTTTTCAAGGTTCGGAATTTCTTTTCGTGGATGGCTTCGAGCGTTTCCTGCTGCTTGGTTTTGTCTTCAATCAATAGGTCGTAACCTACTCCCTGAACCGCTTTTTGCAGGGTGGAGGCATCGGTCATATTGGGCAGATATTCCACGGTAAGATTGCCCGTTGCAAAGTTCACGGAAGCATTAACTACTCCCGGTTGGTATTTAACAATGCTTTCGGCACTGCCCGCACAGGATGCACAGGTCATGCCCAATACCGGAAAAGCACTTTTAACCGTAGGAACTCCGTAACCTAAATCTTTAATTGCCTTAACAGCTTCGCCTACGGTTTCATTGCTATCTACTGTAATCGCTGCCCTGCGGTTGTTCAGCTCTACTTTATGGGTTTCTACGCCTTTTACCTGTGCCAATCCCTTTTCAACGATTAATGCACAGTGTTCGCTTTCTACATCCTCCAACGGTATGTATATATTTTCTCTGTTTGTCGCCATATTTGCCTGCTTTAATTTACAATGCAAAATTGGCTATTATAATTATGGGTACTGTTGTGAAATTTTGGATTTGATTTGTAAGATTTATTGAAATCCTGTATAGGTGAGCCACTTCATCAGATGGTTATCGCCATAAAGCCAGTTTTAGATGGTCTTTAAAACCACAAAGCATTGCGAAAGATAATCGCAATGCTTTATTGTTTGCTTAAAAAGCTGTGGTCTTAAAATACTGACGGATGCCCGGTCTTCTTCTTGGTGCGGGGTTTATTCAACTTTAGAATTAAATTGAATATCTACGTCAGTTGATGACTTAGGGTCATTAATCAAGTCCGTTTCAATCTTTCCTCCCTGTGGATAATGGCGCAGCACAACCCTGACCGTACCAGTGGAAGCGGTCGTGGTTGTCCAAACGCTTTCCAGCCCTAACGTAACGTTGTTGTCATCCTTATCCAAATTTGTGATTTGTATATTTGATGTGGAAGATGGCACGTAATAAATACGGTGGTCTATATTTTCCTCACTTACTTCTTCGGTAATGTCTTCACCATTTACCTCGTCAAGAAAGGATACGCTGACATCATAGGACTTACCCGGTTGCAGTGCAATCTGGTCTATGACCGGGGCGTTTCCTCCGGCTCCGTCAGCACCTTTCCAAGCATAAAGAAGTTCGTTCGTGGTTCCCTGTTCCTTAAAACGTAGCTGTACCGTAGTGATTACCTCGTTGTCGTTTTCTTCGGGGATAGGGTCATCGTCTTTGCTGCATGAGGTTGCGAATAGTACGATTGCCGCTACGGCAATCGAAGAAAAATGTTTGAATTTCTGTGTCATTGTTATATAAATTTAATTGTTGAAAAACGTGTTTGTCAGAAAACGTACTTTAATCTAACGGAGATGTTTCTGCCCATTTCGTCCGTAAAATACCTGAAGCTGTTCAGGTAGTTTCTGTACCGGGTATTGAACAGGTTGCTCACTGCAAGATTGATGTTCAGTGACCTGCCCAAGACACTGACCACTGTACCAGCGGATATATTTGTCAGGAGATAACCATCAGGGGGCAGCTTATAATCCTGCTGGCCGTGTATGTTTTCATCAGGTACTCTTGTCTGTTTTAAGACCAGCGGAATTTCCATCCCGATATAGGATTTTTGGAAAGACCTTATATCGGGCAGTTCGTAATTGAACCCCAATGAAAACCTGTCCGATGGCATGGAAATCAGCCAGTCGTTTATCGTTTTATTGTACGCCCTTAGCAAAGATGCCTTTCCTATGATGTCCAGTTTCTGTACAGGCTTGTAATTGATTAATAAATCCGTTCCCGTGAGATAGGCATCAGCCTGTTGATAGACGAATTTGGGAAATGCACCTGCAATGGTCAATACAGGCTCTCCCGGGCGGGGCTGTAAATAGATAAAGTTGTTGATGGAATTGTAGAATACAGACCAGTCTATATTTACTGATTTTTCTTCATTGCTATATGAAAGCCCCAAGACCGTGTTTACAGCCTGCTCTATTTTCAGGTTTACGTCCCCAAGTTCATAGGTGGCAGTACCTTGATGTATGCCGTCAATGAGCAGTTCGTTAACGTGGGGAGCCCTATTGGCAAGGCTGACCATTCCGTTTATCCTGATATGGTCTGAAAGATGGTAGATGGTATTGAATGATGCCCCGATTGTTGAAAAATCAAAGTCATGCTCCACAGGCTGGTTATTGTAAGGGTATCGTACCGTACTGATTTGCTTAAAATCATACCTGATACCGCCCTGAAGCTCCCATTTGTTCTTCTTCCATTTTTCAATCCAGTATGCACCGTATGTTTGGGAATTGTAGGCAGGGATGAGATACCGACCTTTGTAGGTATTGTCCTGCTGCATAGCGGATATGCCGATACTTCCGTTAAAGTTTTTGAATGTGGGATGCTCCCAAGAAATTTCTTCGGAAATCGTGCTGACATTCAAAGTCATTTGAGGCGTTGTAATTTCGCTGTTCCTGACTATATCAAATTCTTCCCTGTTGTTGAATTGTGCGGCAATCTGTATGTTCAGTTACCCGGCTTTCTCTCCGGCAAATATCTCCGGGTACTGGATAGGTTAATGGAAGAAGATTTAGTCCACAAAGTGGTAAACGTTGACGGGGGTGTAGGATATGCAAGTTGCCATAACTGTGAAGTAGTCCACAATCATAACCACTTGCATTTCAGTTGTCAAAAATGTAAATCGGTAACTTGTATAGAGGATGTGCAACCGTTATTTAAGTTGCCTAAAGGATATAAAATAAGTGAAGTCAATTTTACGGTGTCAGGGCTTTGCCCGCAGTGTTCCTGAATAGCGTAGCCGTTCCTATACTTTATCCAACGGCTTTCTCTTATCTTCCCGGACTTGTTTGAAATAGCTCGGGGTAAGCCCCGTTACTTTCTTGAACTGGTTGCTCAAATAGGCTACGCTTGAATAGTTGAGGCGCATGGCAATCTCACTTAACGACAGTTCATCATACACCAGCAGTTCTTTTACCTTTTCCACCTTTTGGGCGATAAAGTATTTTTCAATAGTTGTACCCTCTACTTCTGAAAACAGATTGGACAAGTAATTGTAATCGTGGTGCAGTTTATCGCTCAATACATCGGAAAGGTTGGTTTTTACATCACTATCCTGATGATGTACCAGGTCAATGATAATGTTCTTTATCTTTTCTATTATCCTGCCTTTTTTATCATCAATTACTTCAAACCCCAATGGCTCTAAAGTCTTGACCAAAGCCTCTTTCTCCGTAGGTGTAATTTCTTTGGTAAGGGTAACTTCGCCCAGCTTTACATTTTTAGCATCTAAACCAAGTTTATCCAATTCGTTTTGCACCACCATAATACAGCGGTCGCATACCATATTTTTAATAAAGAGTGTATTCATATCTTACTAACTGCTATATTAAGCACAATAAACAAATTTACGATTTAAGTCGAACTACGCTCGTTGCTTCCTGTCTAAATCAAGTTATCTGATTGCATTGTCTGCATAGGCGCTTTTAATTTGGGTTTTTGTTAACCTGAAGCCTCGGCCCAGGCTTCTAATTTAGTTAATTGAAACCTTGCGAAAGTTGTATTCCGCAAGGTTTTAAAACAGTGATACATCTGCCTTTGCTAATGGTCTGCATTCACCCTACAATATTAAATTATAGCAAATACTGGTACAGTTCGGCTATTGCATCGTTGTACTCTTTCTCCGCCTGCAAATAATTATTGGTAGCGGTATAAAAGTAACTTGCCTCCAAAAAATATTGGATAGTGGTTATCTCTCCGAATGATAACGCTTTATCCAATAGTTTAATACTGTTGATACTGCTTAATACTTTCTCATATTCTGCTACCGTCTTTTGCAGGTTGATATACTTTTCATACAGTTGCTTCAAATGATAATAATGTTCGTTCTTGTGCCGTGCTACCTGTACTTCTGCCACCGATAATTCAGCCTGCTTTTGCTTCACCCGATTTTTGTTTTCACACAAAGGAATGCTCACGCCTACTTTTGCACCGTAAAACTGCTGCCCTAAAATACCCTGATAATGAAAACCCACTTCAAATTTTGGCAGGGTCAATGCCTTAGTAACTTCAATATCCTTTTGGGCTACTACGGTCTGTTGTGTCAAATATTTTCTTACCGGGTCTTTGTATTCAATTGTTTCTTCCAATTCTTCAAATGCAGGAACGGGCTTATATTCAGGGTATATGGTATCGTTAAAGACTATCTCTATACCGCCGTTAAGTTCCGTCAGTTTTTGATGAAGTTGGTTGATAGCGGAAATGTTCAACTGATAATCTTTATTAATCTCAATCAATTGAAGTTTAGCCTTATTCACGTCCAGCACATTACCTTCGCCCTTATCCAGTTTGGTCTGAAAGTCGGTCAGGAACTTTTCGGTTTTTGTTTTCCGTTCTATAATTCTTTCCTGAAGTTTATTGCGGTATATCAGTTCAATGCAAATCTTTTTCGCTCCCAATAATATTTCCTGCCTGTTGGCTGTTAGCGAAAAATCTGCCTGCTTACTCTGCTCGCCAGCCAATGCTTTCTTTTTACTGTAAACCGTGGGAAAGTCGAAACGCTGCAAGACGTTAATGTCCGTTTGGTTGCCCGCAATGGCATAGGGTGAGCCACGCATAAAATCGTAGCTGACCACAGGGTCGTACAGCGTATTGCCCGTATGGTACAATAACTTCTGCGCATCCCAATATTTGCTTTGGGTTTGCAGCGTTTTATTGTTCTTGGCAACATCAGACAAGACGGTTTCCAATCCTGACTGTGCCTGCAATTGTATGGTAAAAACGCACATACAGATTGCCGTTAAAAATTTTATGTTCATGCTTTAGCTGCTTTTTTGTTAGATAAATAGTACACCGCCGGAACAATAAAAATGTTGAGCAATGTAGAAGTAAGCAAGCCGCCCAATATCACTTTTGCCATAGGACTTTGTATCTCGTTGCCGGGCAAATCGCCCGCAATAGCAAGCGGTATCAATGCCAGCCCTGCGGTAAGTGCCGTCATCAGGATGGGGCTTAACCTGTTCTTTGAGCCTTGTATAACCGTATCGTACAAATCCAACCCCTCATCACACAATGTATTGTAATGCGATACGAGCAGGATGCCGTTACGGGTAGCCACACCAAACAAGGTGATAAAACCGATAATGGCAGGAATGCTCAAAATGCCACTGGTAAAATAGATGCTGAACACACCGCCAATCAATGCCAAAGACAGGTTGATTAAAATGATGGCGGCTAACTTTACCGTTTTGAACTCCCGGAACAGTATCAGGAAAATAATCAGAATGGAAAGCAGGGAGGTCGCAATCAAGGTCTGCGATGCTTCTGCCTCCGCTTCAAATTGCCCACCGTATTCAATGTGGTAATCTTCGGGCAGCTTTATTTTTTCGCCCACTATCTGTTGGATTTCCTCAACGGCACTAACGATATTGGTTAAGCGAAAACAAAATGTAACCGCAACAATCTACACCAAAGCAATCAGCAATCAGCTACAATTGGACATAAAACGGTACAACAGCCAATACCTCCCGATTGAAATTAAGGTTTTCTCCGATACCCACGACCGATTTTTGATAATAGACCAAGCGGAGCTTTACCATATAGGGGCTTCGCTCAAAGACCTGGGCAAAAAATGGTTTGCATTTTCCCGAATGGATATTGAGGTGGGCAGGATGCTTCACATCTTGAACAAACAATAAACGCTCCGGATTCAGAGGGTTTAATTTTAGTTTCTTGACAATTCTAAAATCCCGCTAAGTTATTTACATCAACTTAGTATAGTTTCTTCTTCAACCATAAACTTGCCCTTACCAATAGTATCAGTACAGGCACTTCGACCAATGGTCCGATAACGCCAACAAATGCCTGTGGAGAATGAATACCAAAAACCGCAATGGCTACGGCTATGGCCAATTCAAAATTGTTCCCGGTGGCTGTAAATGCTATGGACGCGTTCCTGTCATAAGGAACATTCAGGGATTTGCTTATAAAAAAGCTCACGAAAAACATCAATACAAAATAGATGATTAGCGGTATGGCTATCTTAATCACGTCCACTGGCAACTCCAATATCTTGTCGCCTTTCAAACTGAACATCAGTACAATGGTAAACAATAATGCGTAAAGTGTAATAGGTGATACTGCCGGTATGTATTTTCTATTGTACCATTCAATGCCTTTTGATTTTATAAGAACATATCGGCTCACGAAACCTGTAAAAAAAGGAATACCCAAGTATATCAACACGCTTTCGGTAACGTCTTTCATTGATACATTTACATTGAAATTGGCTAATCCTAATTTACTCGGCAATACGTTGATAAAAAGCCAAACCAAAAAACTGTAACTCAATATCTGAAAGACACTGTTCAACGCTACCAATAGTGCCGTATATTCCCTGTTGGCTTTTGCCAGGTCGCTCCATACAATTACCATTGCGATACATCTTGCCAATCCTATCAAAATCAATCCCGTCATATAATCGGGTTCATTCCTTAAAAACAGAACGGCTAACCCGAACATCATTACCGTACCGATTACCCAATTGAGGAATAAAGATATTCCAATTACTTTTTTATCCTTAAACGCTTTGGGCAATACTGTATAATCCACCTTTGCCAATGGCGGGTACATCATCAGTATCAAACCTATTGCCAGCGGGATATTAATGGTTCCTACGGACAAGCTGTCTGTTACGTTAGAAATGTTGGGAAAGAAATATCCTAATCCTACGCCAAATGCCATAGCAAGGAATATCCATAGGGTAAGGTAACGGTCAAGAAATTTTAGTTTTGGTTGCATTGGTTATTTTTTAATCATTGAAAAAACATAGAACATTTCAGTTGCTATCTCCAAACTCCTTTCCGCATATATCTTTGTCTGCTCTGTTGTGCCGTCTGAAATCTTCGGGTCTTCAAATGTGATAGGTATTCTCTTTTCTGCACCTGCAATAAAAGGACAGCCATCGTCTGCCTGTGAACAGGTCATAATGGCAGTGAATGCCGATACAGGATTGAAAGGGCTATCGTACTTTTTTGAAAAACCGATAATCGGCAAAGCATTTTCACTGTACTTAATAGCATAAACAGGATTGTCCGCTTCCGAAATTTTGAAAGCAGAAAAACCCTGTTCATTCAATGTTTCCACTACTTTCGGAAATAATGCCGTTTCTTCCGTACCGCCCGAATAGCAATATACATTCGGGATATGGTAATATACACTTGCCACCTGTGCCCAAACCTGCGATAAATGGCTTCTTCGTGAATTGTGTGTACAGATGAAATTGAGATTTATTACCTGTCCGTTGCTTACTTTTTGTTGTACGAAGTCTATCAAGGGTTGCAATATGGTTTTACGTTCTTCGCTTACGGTCTGAACATCAGATATTCCCTTTATGGTTTCAGCTAAATTCTTGTACATTACGATTGGTTTATAGGGTTTAACAACAGTCCGAATTAGGCGAACAGCAAGCACTGTTCAGCTCTGATAATTCTACTTTTTGTTTTTCGGCAGGAATACCGCAGGCATCACTTGCCAAACAAGCGGTTTGTTTGTTTTTCAGTACAAAATGGTTTCCGTTAAAATCCAGATTGTATTTGCCAATGGTTTCGCTTTGGTATTCCACTTCTATTTCGGCATCTTGAATATCCAATTTTTCTTCGGACAGTTTGATGATGTTCAATAGTTTGGTCGGCTTTAGCCTGTGTTCAAAATCGTTGGCGTTCCACAACTGGAAGTTGACGACCTTTTCATTTCTGATCGTTCCGCCACAATCAATAAAATGTTTTGTAACAATACCTACCTCCGTAACGTGGAAATGTTTGGGGACAAATGTTCCGTCCGCTAATTGAAATTCAACATTGTCCAATGTTGGTAAGATTTCTTTGATGTTTGATAGTTTCATTGTTTTTGAATTTTGAAATGATTTATTAAAATATTGTATCGTAATATAGCGATGTTAAATATTAAAAAAACACGGCTAACAGCACTTGATTACCTTTACTTCCTGATCAAAGAATGAATTAAAATCTGCTTGGATTTTTTTCCAAACATTTTTATCGATGCAATAACAAACAGATTTAACCTCGATTGTGCCTTGAATGATGCCGATACTCTTTAACTCCTTTAAATGCTGAGAAATCGTAGCCTGTGCCAATCCCAATTCCTCGACCAGATCATTACAGATACAGGCTTTCTGGTTAATGATATATTGAAGTATGGCAACCCTTGCAGGGTGTGCCAGAACCTTAAATAGAGAAGCTAATCTGTTTTGCTCGTCCGTGAATATTTCTGATTTAGTAAGTCCCATGCTTTGTTTTTTATATATCGCAATATTACGATAATAAATTTAGATATAATATGGTTTGTAAAAAAACAATCAATTCTTTTAATAATCTTATGTGTGGTAAAACCCTACCTCTCAAAGCCAAACTCTGCCACTTTCAGTCGACCTTTTCTTCTCGCTGATACCTTAGCCGTTGCAAGAAAAAAAAACGAACAGGAACAATGATTGGGTTTTTATTGGAATGGGATATATTACACGGGCAAATGCAGAAATCGTCCTACTGTTCACAAAGGGAAAACCTCTTGAAAGACATGCAAGAGATGTTCCACAGGTGCTTATATCTCCCCGTGGAAGACAATCCGAAAAACCTGACAAAATCAGAAAGCGTATTGTTCGGCTTTTTGGGCAAGTTGACAGACTGGAGCTTTTTACAAGACAAAGTTCCCAAAACGATGATGATGATTTTGATGGGTCGGACGTATATGTCAATGAAGTGGACAACTCTATAACGATATCTGAATAAACACTGTTCTGCCAAATCCTGCCTCCCGAAGCCAAACCCTGCCACTTCTTCAAAGGCTCTTGCTCCCTGCTCTAATTTTAGGTTTTACGCAAAATTCTAAACAAAATTTAATTATGAGTACACAGCAAAAAGACCTGTCGTATTTCCGTTTACGACTACAGGAACTCCTGAACAGTAGTTTCCCTGAAAAAGCCAGCAACCAAAAATTTATTGACCAGCGTTCCTCGTGGGCTGCCAATGCCTATGAGGATGCGTTCCGTTCCGGCAATGCCATTGAGCAATGTAATGAGATAGCGAATTACATACTCTTTGAGGGTTTGCACTTCTCCAAGTTTGATATGGTTTTTCAGGTAGTATGCAATGAGTTCGATACCCTAATGGCAGACGAGGAACTGCGGCGGTTCGCTCTGAAAATGTTCCCTGTTTGCGAGAATGTTTTCGCCCAATATGAACTAGCCGATGATTTTGCCTACGGTTATGAGTTTGACCTGCTCTATACCGAGATAACCGGAACCATCGCAATATGGATTGAGGAAAATGGGCTTCAGTAAACGGCAGCATCTCTTGGACAATATCGAAGCCCTGCGGATTGCCTTTACATTGGAAAAAGAGCAACGAAACGCTACCGTGGGTGAAAGACTGTCAATGAAACAATACAGCGGATTTGGCGGTCTTAAATTCGTATTGAACCCCATAGCAAATGAAATAGATATCAACCATTGGAGGAAAACCGAACACGATTTATTCCCCATTACGCTGGAACTCCACAAACTGCTCAAAGAAAAGTCCGAAGACGATAAGCAATACCGCCGATACGTGGACAGTATGAAAAGCTCCGTGCTGACGGCTTTTTATACACCTCCACAGGTAATTGATGCAATTTCCGAAACCCTGCGGGAAAGCGATGTAAATATTCAGAAATTCCTTGAACCCTCCGCAGGTATCGGCTCGTTTATACAATCCTTTTCCGAAAACCAACAAACCAAAGTAACTGCCTATGAAAAAGATTTGCTGACAGGCAAAATCCTAAAACACCTCTATCCCGAAAGCAATATCCGTGTGAGCGGTTTTGAGGAAATCCCCGAAAAGGAACAAAATAGCTATGATGTTGTTGCAAGCAACATTCCGTTTGGCGATACTTCCGTGTTCGATCTTACGTTTTCCCGAAGCAAAGACCCCGCAAAAATACAGGCTGCCCGTAGCATACACAATTATTTCTTTTTGAAAGGAAACGATATGCTCCGTGAGGGTGGTTTGCAGGTATTTATTACTTCGCAAGGAATTTTAAACAGCCCCAACAATGAGCCGATACGTAGGGCGTTAATGAAAAGCAACCATCTGGTGTCGGTTGTCCGATTGCCAAACAACCTGTTCACGGAATATGCAGGTACAGAAGTCGGAAGCGACCTGATTATCCTGCAAAAGAATACGGCAAAACAACCTCTGAGCGAATTGGAAGAGCTGTTTTGCCAAAGCAGGCAGACCAAATACGATACTTCAAGCAATGCTTTTTTCCGTGACGGTACGAGGGTCATACATACCGACCGTAAGATAGATACCGACCCATACGGAAAACCTGCAATTATCTATACGCATAAAGACGGTGTTGCGGGGATTGCCAAAGATTTGAAGCAAATGCTTTCCGAAGATTTTGGAAAGCACCTGAATTTTGATTTGTACAAAGGCGAAAGCAACGATGAACCTATCGTACAAATTCCGATTACGCCAACGCCGGCACCTCCGGCTACTGAACCCGAAATCATACAACCCGAACGACCGCGTTTTACTGCACCAGCCATTGTACAGGAAAGCCAGCAGGAATTAAAACAGCTAAGCATTTTCGACCTGTTTGAAAATGTAAATGAAACCGTAGCGGTTATTACCCCGCCAAAGAAAACCACCCAAGCCAAAAGACAAACGACAAAAAGAAAACGTACCCCAAGAGGTCGGCAAACCGACCTCTTTAGCGGAGCGATGCAACAGTCCTATACATCTCCAGCATCAAACGGCACGGTCAATAAAACCTTACAAACCAATGGCACAAAACAGAAAACAATCGGCGATTTATTTTCACAGGCAAACAGTAATGGCCAAGCCGATAAGTCAGCCGGTACCGTACCTGCTACTGTTCCCGAACCTGCTCCGTACAGTGACGAACTCCAACAGTTTCACCGTAACGATTGCCTTGTCGTAGATAACGGTTGGGTCGGCTATTTGCAGGAAGTGGATAAAAGTGATGCAAGGGCAATATTCCACCCGTTGCAGTTACCGTCTTTGCAAAAAGCAAGAGCCGAAGCATATATCCAAGTTCGTGATACCTATATCGACCTCTACCAAAGAGAAGCCGAGAAACATTCAGAACACAAGGAAGAAAGGGAAAACCTTAACCGCTTATACGATGCTTTTGTCAAAAGGTACGGAAATCTCAACAGTGCGGACAATATCAAGCTCATCAAAACAGACAGTGTAGGCAAAGAAATGCCCTATCTGGAGCGTGTCGTTGGTGGTGTAATCCATAAGGCAGATATATTCAGCCGTCCTGTAAGTTTTTCTACCGCAACCATTGCAACGGACAATCCCGAAGAAGCGTTATCGGCTTCGCTGAACAAATACGGAAGCGTGGATTTGGACTTTATGTCCGAAATCAGCGGTATGCCTGCTGATGCTTTGAAAGAAGCCTTACACGGTCTCATCTACTACAATCCATTGCAAAAGGAATATGAAATATTCGAACGCTGGGTTGCGGGCAATGTAGTGGAGAAAGCCAACGAAATAAGAGATTACCTCGAAAGCAATCCCGATGATACCCAAGCTAAAGAAAGCCTTACCGTTTTGGAAGAAGCCCGACCAAGACGTATCGAATTTGAGGAACTCGATTTTAATCTGGGCGAACGCTGGATACCCACTGGCATCTACGCCCGATTTGCATCGCATCTGTTCGACGCAGATGTGAAAATCCACTATTCGGACAGTGCCGATGATTTTTCCGTCACCTGCAAACAGAAAAATGTCCATATATGGGATAAATATGCGGTCAAAGCCCAAAGCCGGACGTATGACGGGATTGCCCTGCTCAAGCACGCCCTTGTCAATACCACACCCGATATTTCCAAAACGGTACAGGTTGACGGAAAGAATGTCAAGGTACGGGATATGGAAGCCATACAAATGGCGAATACCAAGATTGACGAAATCCGAACCTCCTTTAACGATTGGCTCCACGCCCAAAACGATGAGTTCAAGATAAGGATGACTGACCAATACAACGACACCTTTAACTGTTTTGTCCGACCGCACTACGACGGTTCCCATCAGGTGTTTCCGGAATTGGACCGAAAAGCATTGGGTATTGAAGACCTGTATTCAAGCCAAAAGGATGCTGTCTGGATAATAAAGCTCAATAACGGTGCTATCTGCGACCATGAAGTAGGTGCCGGAAAGACGTTGATAATGTGCACGGGTGCACAGGAAATGAAGCGTTTGGGACTGGCTCACAAACCGATGATTATCGGGTTGAAAGCGAATATACCTGAAATTGCCGAAGCCTACCGCACCGCCTATCCGCACGCTAAAATACTCTATCCGGGCATTGATGATTTTACGCCCCAAAAACGACTGCGGATTTTCGGAGATATTAAGAACAACGAGTGGGATTGTGTGATATTGACCCACGACCAGTTCGGAATGATACCCCAATCGCCCGAAATACAAAAGGAAATCCTGCAATCCGAACTGGACAGTGTGGAGGAAAATCTTGACGTTTTGCGAAGTCAGGGCGATGAAGTAACCCGGGGTATGCTCGCCGGAGCAGAGAAACAGAAAGAAAACCTCGAAGTCAAGCTGAAAACCCTGCAACACGACATTGAAAACCGCAAAGATGATATTGTGGACTTCAAGATGATGGGTATCGACCATTTATTTGTAGACGAAAGCCACCAATTCAAAAACCTGATTTTCAACACAAGGCATTCAAGGGTTGCAGGATTGGGCAATCAACAGGGAAGCCTAAAGGCACTGAATCTTTTGTTTGCTATACGGACTATACAGGAACGTACCGATGCGGATATGGGGGCAACTTTCCTTTCGGGTACGACTATCAGCAATTCACTGACCGAATTGTACCTGTTGTTCAAATACCTGCGACCAAGGGCTTTGGCAAAACAGGGCATTAACTCGTTTGATGCGTGGGCGGCAATCTACGCAAAGAAAACAACCGATTATGAGTTTTCGGTCGCCAATAATATCGTGGCAAAAGAGCGTTTCCGCTACTTTATCAAAGTGCCGGAACTCGCTCAATTCTACTCCGAAATCACGGATTACCGTACCGCCGAAATGATTGGAATAGACCGTCCCGAAAAGAACGAGATATTTTACAACATACCTCCAACTCCAGACCAGGAGAAGTTTATTGAAAAGCTGATGGAGTTTGCCAAATCAGGCAAAGGGGAATTACTTGGCAGAAAACCGCTATCTAAAAAAGAAGAAAAAGCAAAAATGCTTATCGCTACGGACTACGCTCGAAAGATGTCTTTGGATATGCGAATGGTAAGCCCCCATTACCAAGACCACGCCGATAACAAAGCTTCCCATTGTGCAGATAATATTGCTAAATATTACAATAAATTCAATGCACAGAAAGGCACGCAGTTCATCTTCTCGGATTTGGGAACATACAAGCCAAATCAGTGGAATATCTACTCCGAAATCAAACGTAAGCTCGTGGAAGACCACGACATACCTGCACACGAAATCCGCTTTATACAGGAAGCGAAGAATGACAAGCAACGAAAAGAGCTAATCAAAGGAATGAACGAGGGCAAAATCCGTGTCCTTTTCGGTTCTACGAGTATGCTCGGTACAGGTGTGAACGCACAGAAAAGAGCCGTTGCCGTACACCATTTAGATACGCCGTGGCGACCGTCCGACCTTGCGCAAAGGGACGGTAGGGCTATCCGCAAAGGCAATGAGATTGCCAAGCATTTTAACGACAATAAAGTGGATGTAATCATCTATGCCGTTGAAAAATCGCTGGATAGTTATAAGTTCAACCTGCTGCACAACAAACAGCTATTTATTGACCAATTAAAATCCAACAATCTTGGTAAACGGACGATTGACGAAGGTGGTATGGATGAAAAGTCGGGTATGAATTTCTCGGAATATGTAGCTATCCTTATGGGCAATACCGACCTTTTGGACAAAGCTAAAATAGAGAAACAGATTGCCGGATTGGAAAGCGAAAGGCAATCGTTCAATCGTTCAAAATCAAGTGCCAAGTACAAACTGGAAGATTATGAGGCAGAACTTGGAAAAGCCCAATCCCGCTATGACCGTATGAGCCTTGATTGGAATAATTTGCAGGGACGTATCCAAAAAAACACTGACGGTTCCGTTGCCAACCTTATTAAATTAGACGTTTTGTCGCCCAATGCGGATATAAAACAAATCGGTGCAAAGCTCAATCAGCTTGCCGACAAATCCCGAACGGGTGGGGATTATGAAGAAATCGGTAATCTGTATGGCTTTCAACTTTTGGTAAAAACGGAAATGTCACAAAAAGAGGGGGTGGATATTCGTGTAAACCGTTTTTTTATTCAAGGTGAGGGTACTATCAAATATACATTCAACAATGGTGTAATGGCAAAAGATCCCGAAACAGCTTCACTAAATTTTATTAAAGCATTGGAAAAGCTGCCCACCTATATCAGAAAAGAACAGGAGAATATGGCAGATTTCCAAAAAAACATTCCAATACTTAAGGAAGTAATCAATGGTACGTGGACAAAAGAAAACCGACTTAGCGAACTCAAAACGGAGTTGGCGGCAATTGAGCGGAAAATACAGTTATCTAACACTCCGGAACCAATAGAAAATTCTACAGAACAAGTCGAAAAGCAGCAAGAAAATCCAAAGGCTATGGAAAGCGTAGTACCGACAAAAAGTATTTATATGTCACGGGGAGTATTGTAAAAACATTTACCCATTCATACATTTTCCTAATCACAACATCTCAGGTTCGTTCAATTTATTTCTGGACTGTGATTCATTTCAAAATTGATGAATAAATAGTAGCATAAACCACTACATTACAGAAATAATCTTACACCCACATATCTTATCTGTAGCTCGTTTTGAATCCAAAAAATCAAACAAATTGAATTGTATGTTGTTCTGTCTATGTGTTCTATCAAAAAAAGTCTTTAACATTTCATTATTAAAAGAGAAAAGGAAATTGATAATAATAATATACATCTATGAAATTAGCGATAAAAATAATGGCAATAGCAGGAATACTGTTATTTATCCAAGCGTGCGATAAGGACGATATCAACAAAATCAAAATCCAGAATCACGATGACAATGAAATGATGACTATCATGCACAACATGATGGATGAGATGATGGCCATGCAAATGCCCCCCGACCCTGATAATGCTTTTGCTCTGATGATGCGAATGCATCATCAGGGAGCGATCGACATGGCAAATAAGGAACTGCAATCCGGCGATGATGCGCAAATGAGGGAGATGGCCCAGAAAATAATTAAAGACCAGAATGCTGAGATTCAAGAATTAACCACATTTCTCAATGGTCACGTACCGCATCTAAATGTTCCCGAATTTGTTACAGAGCAGATGAAAAATATGGAACGCTCAGGCAGAGTGACAGATCTCCAAATCATTAATGGAGACACGGATCACGATTTTGCCATGTTGATGATTCAGCATCATCAAAATGCAATTGGAAACGCAAAATTGGAACTTATTTACGGACACGAAAGTGCTATGCAGACAATGGCAAAAAATATTATTGAAAAACAGGATCAGGAAATCTCGGAGATTCAAACCTGGTTATTAGCTAATAAGAATAGATAAATAATTTCTCACTTTAAACAATAAAATTATGTCACATCAACAATTTCAAAAATGTATTGACGAATGCTACGCCTGTGCTGTAGCTTGTAACCATTGTGCAGCTTCTTGCTTGCAAGAGGACAATGTAAAAATGATGGCTCGATGTATCCAGCTTGATCTGGAATGTGCAGCCATATGTAGAGCCGCAGCCGAACTCATGAGTTTGGGAAGCCAATATAGCCGTCACCTTTGCAAGCTATGTGCGGAGATTTGTAGAGCGTGTGGAGATGAATGTGCTAAGCATGATATGCAACATTGCAAAGAGTGTGCGGATGCTTGCTACAAATGCGCAGAAGCTTGTGAGCAAATGGCAACGGCGGTATAATCTCATTATTGGTAGAAGTCTAAAAACCTCCAATGAATTCAAACTGGGTAAAGAATTTCAGGACCGTTTCCATTTGTAAACGATAGTTAGGGAAAGAGGAAAATGGACTGGCTCCTTCGCCGAATAATGATCGACGGGAGTGTAAAATAAACTGTGTCAATGGTTGAATTACCGCCCCGCGGGGCGGTAATTCAACCATTTTTCTTATTGCAAATCTAACACCATTCTTCCCGGAAACCAAATTGCTAATTTCTGTGCTGTTGTTCCCCAATTGGCTAGTGGCATCGTCCATTTCTTCTTAATGTTGTTATGTGCTAAATAAATCAATTTCAATAACGCTATATCGGAGGTGAATGCACCTTTAGTTTTGGTGACCTTACGCACTTGGCGATGAAATCCTTCGATCGTGTTAGTCGTGTATATCAACTTTCGGATGGATTTATCGTATCGGAAATAGGTGGTCAGACGATCCCAGTTGCGTCGCCAGGATTCAATGACCACAGGATACTTTTCACCCCATTTATCCTGAAGTTCATCCATCCGAAGCTCGGCTAGATCCAACGTATCGGCCCTATATACGGGTTTTAGATCGTTCATGAACTCCTTTTGATCCTTACTGGCTACATACTTTAGGCTGTTTCGGATTTGATGTACTACACAGGTCTGTACTTCGGTGTCGGGAAAAACACTCTGTATCGCTTCGGAAAACCCTTTTAAATTATCGATACAAGCAATTAAGATATCCTCTACGCCTCGATTTTGTAAATCAGTCAATACGCTCAACCAAAAGTTAGCTCCCTCATTCTCCGAAACATACATCCCTATCAGATGCTTATGTCCATTTCGATCAATGCCAAGAATATTGTATACTGCCCGCGAAACAAACCGATGGTCTTCTTTTACTTTGTAGTGCATGGCGTCCATCCAAACAATCGTATAAAGCGAGTCTAGACTTCTTGATTGCCACTCCTTGACCTGGGGAATGATCTTATCGGTAATCGAAGAAAGCTAAAATCGTCTCACGTTTCTTAATAAGCTGGGGTTCGAAGTTAGACCGACGGTCACGCGGAGTATCGATCTCGATAGTGCCATCTGAGGTGCGAATCTGCTTGCTGGACTTGCCGTTACGACGATTACCACAAGAGCGTTCAGCTTCATCCAGATGGCTCTCAATCTCAGCTTCTAGCGCTGCTTCTAAAAACTTTTTCATTAAAGGAGCAAAAGCTCCGTTCTTGCCATAAAGTGATTCACCACTACGTAACTGTTCTAGGGCCAGGTCCTTCATGGACTCAAAATCAAAATCGCTTTCCTTAATACTCATAATTACTATGTCAAAAATAATACTTCTGTTTATTATCCTTGACACAGTTTATTTTACAGTCTCTGATCGACAAAATCGTCTTTTGATTTTATATTTCGTCCTGTTCTTCCATTTTTTTAATCAAAGCATCACGTAAGCTGTCAAGGAATTTCGTTCGGTTCAGCTTTCTTGCTTTGAGTTCCAAAAATGTATGGTAAAAATCGCCCAAATCAACATTAAAACTGTTTTCAAAAAATCTGACTATGGTTATAATATCTGTATTCCCATTATTGAAGACGGCTTGAGAATGCAGTCCGTAAATCAATTCCGTTAAAGCCGCTTTGATTCCCGTCCAACTTAATGTTGGTAGGTCTATTGATTTATCTTTATAGATTATGTTGTGAAGTTGGTCTTCAAGATAAACTTGAATCAGGTCATTGGCAATTATTTTTGCCGCCTTATAATCGTGGGATGTAGAAAACCGGTGGTCGGTTTCAAAATAAACCGTGTCCAAACTTAACTTTATATCGTGTTTGCCCCGAACAAATAACTTTTCATCTACAAATGAACTGCCTGTTCGGTAATATTTATAGAATTCAAGGTTACTCTCAAAATACCGTTTGAGTTTCCTTAGCTCACCATTAATGTATTTCCTAATAGCTTTTATATCATTAGGTTTTTTTGTCTCTATTTTATAGATAGCGTTATAGTAAATGAGTTTTGAAACAATGACTGGTTTTTGATATTTGAAAAAGTGGATCTCTTCATTTATACTATCAAAGCCATTTTTTAGTGTATATTCCTTTATTTCGGAAAGTCTCGATAATATCAACTCGATAATAACTTCATACAAAGCTATGGAACCATCCAGTTCAAGAGACACCTCTTTTATTTCATCTTCTAGTTTCTTTATTATTTCCTCGTAATAATTGCTCATTAAGTAACATTTTTAATTCATCAAAAGAGGTCGGATTCTAAATCCGACCTCATAGAAAGTCAAACTTAATAGGACAAATTCAATCCGAACCCCCAGCCCATATCGCTGTCATAATGGGTAGTAGCGGCAATGTTTCTGGTCAAAATGTATTTTAGACCACCCATATACTCTTTGTCTGTGCCATTTTTGTACTTCTCATTTTTGCAGTTTCACCTACAGGAATATCTATAACAACGTGCGTGGAACCCGCCGCTGCTTTTTTTGAGAGTACCGAAGCAATTAGCTGTCCCTCGCTATCTATATCGAGGGCTTTTTCGATTTTTATCAGCAGATCATCTGCCGGGCTTAACTGGGCTGTTCCACCCCAAACGATACACCCCCCTTCCTTATGAACCACTTCTTTTATTTTTTCAGGGGAAAGCGTTACATTGGTAAATACTTCCATGGTATCTGCAGTACTGGCAGGCGAGGTAATGGCACGGGAAGACGTTTTGGGCATTGTAAGGCCAAAGGCAGTAACAATGGCAACTACCAACGGTGTTGTTCTATTGCCTGGTAACCCTCCGATGCAATGCTTATCAACAACAATCTCCTTGTTCCAGTGCAATTGCATACCAGAAGCAATCATGGCTTTTGTAAGATAGGTGATTTCATCAAGATCCATTCTATTTCCGGCACAGGCGGTGATAAATGCTGTGAGGTCGATATTGGAATAATTGCCCTGAACTATATCCGTAATGATTTCATTGTACGCCAAGTAATCCAGTTTCTGATTGTAGATTTTTGCCCGTACGTGGCTTAAAGATTTAATAGGTTCCAAATGTGAAACATACAAAGTTTCATTTGGGGAAACATTCAGTTTTTTTGCTGCGGCGTCCGATAACCCAATTTCATCAGTCAATAGAAGATTGGATGAAATTACATTAAGACTTGCTACGATTGAGTCCGTTGCAGTGGATATTCTAATTCGGGTAAGTGCCTCAAAGCCTTCTGAAGCACAAACGTGGCAGTTTTCATGCATATATACTACATTCTCGTTTTGAGTGTAGATTCCGAGATGTTTGTATTTTAAGATATTAGATTGGTTTTCCACTTTTCCTGTTATTAAAATTTACGTTTTGAGTCTATTTCCGAAGGAACCGTCTGTACTATTAACACTCTAAACTTATTCATTATCCATCAACGAGTTAAAGTATTCAACTAACAGCTTCTTATCTTCCATGCTTAGACGAGCACCCCCATGCATCCACGTATATGAACTCAACGGCATTTTACCTTTCTCGATTTGCTCAATAATCTGGCTAAACTTTGAGTTTATCCTTCTCGGGCTGTAATTTGGCAAATCATCAAAGTTCAATTTCTCTTTTCCTTCGGTTATATGATCTGCCATGAACCAACCCAAAGGCTGAACATTAGTGTACCAAGGGTATTGGGTATTATTGCTATGGCAGTCATAGCATGATACCGACAGGATTGCATTAACTTTTGCATCGACCTTAAATGAATCAACAAAAACCTGGCCCGCAGGAACCGGGGATAGGTTCCTTTGGGGGGTTATAAATTGCATTAACACAAACACACTTAACAGAACTGTTAAAATTACTTTGTATGCTTTCGTTCGTTTTCCGTTTTTTTTCATGATCTAATATTAATCAAGTAACATTATCCCCGGTCATAGAGACAGCAACTCGGTAAGTCGTCATAAACCGCCTTGGGAGCCTTGTCCAGCTCTGTATCGTGACCAACATTAGCAATAGCTTTGCTTATGGCACTTTTTGAGGTTACTTTTGAATCGAAATCCAAATGGATAACTTTGGCATTAACATCCCAGTTTGCGGAAATCACCCCCTTGACACTTTTGGCCGCTTTCTCAATCCGGCTTTTGCACATTTCACAATTTCCTGATACTTTCAACATATCATGGGTCTTATTGACATTGGTTTGAGCATCGCCATGCTGATGTCCGGCAGCCGATGCTGCGCCATCGTTATTCATCATACTGATTTTACCTTCCAGCTGGGCACTTGCATCAACGGTGAAAGCTCCCTTGGTCACGATTTCCTCGCCATTTTCCAGCCCCGACATAACAACATATTGGTCGCCCAATGAGGGGCCCAAGACGATCTCCCGAAGTTTAAAAGCAGGCGTGGATGTATTTGGCTGTTTTACGTAAACTATGGAGCGCTTCCCTGTCCATAAAACCGCCGACTTGGGAATGACCAACTCATCGTTGTAGCCCTTTAAAGGAGCAGTGATCCTTGCTGTTGCATACATTTCAGGTTTGAGATTGCGATCCCGGTTATCGGCTTCGACCCTGATTTTTGCCGTTCTTGAATTGGCATCAAGGATAGGGTTAATAAAGGCAATCCGCCCATTATAGACTTTTCCGGGCAAACTCCGTAATGTATATTCCAGCTGATCTCCCACCTTTAGAAATGGCAGATCTGTTTCATACGCATCAAAAACCGCCCATAACTTGGAAAGGTTTGAAATGGTGTACAAGACGCTCCCTTGGCCGATATAATCGCCCGGGTTTACATTTTTTGCTATGACAACACCACTTGTATTCGCATATATATTGACGTAGGGTGAAACTTCGTTGGATGTCAATATTTTGCTTATCTGATCCTCTGACACCTTCCATAAACTCAGCTTCTCTTTCGCGGCATCCAATAGGAGGGGCTGCATATCCTGCAATTTTGCAGCTTCGAGCAATTCTTGCTGCGCCGTCAATAAATCAGGCGAATAGATTTTGGCTATCAGTTGTCCTTCTCTTACCGACTCGCCAGTAAAGGTTACGTAAAGATTTTCAATACGGCCATTGACATGCGATGTTTGGGATTGTTGTAAACGTTCGTCCACCTGAATAGTCCCATACAGTTGGACATCTTTAACAGCGTCTTGGTGGCCGACAATCGAAGTCTGGATATTCGCCAATGCTATGGCTTCTTCTGACATCTGGATGGCGTCATCGTCAATTACATCATCACCTCCCCCGGATGATTTCAAGGGAATGAGATCCATTGCACATATCGGGCATTTCCCCGGTTTATCCATTCTGATCTGGGGGTGCATGGAGCAAGTCCATACTGTTTCCCCGTCCTCGGTCACTTCCATTTCAAGGTCATGGCTGTGATCATGGGACGAATTCCCGCCAAATATCGCCCAGCCAAGCAGTAGTCCGGACAATAATATAACCCCGTAAGTTACCGCCTTATTTCTAAAAATATTTTTCAGTTTATTCATTGCTAAGAATTTCAAAATAATTGCATTATTTATGGTCTGCTAATAATTTTTTTATTGACACAACCATCGTATTATAGTTGGCAAGGGCCTCAGCTTTCCTAAGCTGATAATCCAATAATTGCCGCTGCACCTGAATAACGTTGGTCAAGTCACTTTTGCCTGTAACGAACTCTTTTACGATCAGGTTATATGTCGTTTGGGCGAGCGTAGTTTGTTTTTCGTACAGCTCGATGGCACGCTGAGCATCATCCAGTTGGCTTTTGAGACTGTAAAACTCGCTTTTCAAAGTGTTGAAGGTGTTTTTAAAGTTCTCTTCGCTTGATTTTCGCCATAGCCTGCTTTCGTTTTGCTGGGCATTGTATTTTTTACGGAAGAGTGGCAGGCTCACTGAAACCATAGGCATGACCATATCCTTACCGTTCATCCCGTCCATGGCCAGCATTGAATTATTCGTCCTTCCCACAACCATGTATTCCACACCGATACCAATCATGGGATAACTCATTTTCCGATCCATTTCCGCTTTTGCCTTAAATGCCAAGCCTTCTTCGGCAATCATTTCAAGCATGGGGTTGTTTGCCTCAATAACCCTTAGTGCCTCTTCCTCGCTATATAAAAAATTCAGCTTGTGGATCTCTTGTCCCAGCATGACCTTTTCAGTTGCTTCCCGATTCAACAATGCATTGAATTTTGCTTTTTCGGCTTTAATCTGAGCATGTAAACTTTCAATGTTATTTTCAATTTCGACAATTTCCAATTGGATACGAAGCACCTCTGACATACCCGATCCGGAGCCACCTTCCATTGCTCCCATGCCACCACCGGACGGCATACTCATATTCTGATTAGTAGCAGGAGCTGAATTGCCTCCTCCCATACTCATCCCTCCCATACCCGATGAAGCACTAGATCTGGTTGGTGAGGAAGGCGTATTACTGCTTACGACGGGTGCTACACTTGATTGTGAGGTGCTTGAGGGCGCAGAGAATTTCCGTATTGCCAATTGTTCCAATTGTTTTAGAAACACTTGGTTTTCCTGATTATTCTTGAGTTGCTCGTTCAATTTTTGCATCGTGTACCACTGTGTGCTGACCTGAAGGATCAGATTATTTATGGCTTCCCGATACTGTTGATCTTGCATATTGGCCATATGTGTAGCCTCTGTGCGAGCTGCTTTTCTCGTGCCGAACCATGGAAACATTTGCATCAAGCTCACATTTCCAATAGAACGCCCTCCTATAATTTCCATAGGCATCGTATATGCTTCCATGGACAATTCGGGGTCTTGGTATGCTCCGGCTTGCGGAATTTTTTCAAGGTATGCCTCATGCGCATACTTTTGTGATTTTACACCCGGATTATTTTCGATTGCGACTTGTATATAATAGGACAGCGAATCGGTGGGGTAGTCTTGGGCTAAAGCTTGCGAAAAAATGCTTAAGCTTGTTAATACAGCCACGGTTATATACCGATTTATCTTATTCGTTTTCATTCGCTATATTTTTATTATTTTTTCTATTTTCTTTTTTAGTGGCAGATTCCCTCCACCAGCACTGGAATACTGGAACCACAAACATGGTCATGGATTGGATCAGCATGCCGCCGAAAGTCGGGATGGCCATTGGTACCATGATTTCCGCACCTTTACCGGTAGAGGTCAGGACAGGCAGTAAGGCGATCAGTGCTGTAGCAGTGGTCATCGCTGCCGGTCTGACACGCTTTAAGCCTGCGTATATGACTGCTTCCCGTATTTCATCTTTTGTTCTGGGGTTCCGTGCTTCAAATGTATCGTGGATGTATGTTCCCATTAATACACCATCACTCGTCGCCAGTCCGAACAGGGCGATAAATCCTACCCAAACGGCAATGCTGAGATTGATGCTGTGCATCTGGAACAGATCCCTCATATTTGTCCCTCCGACAGAGAAATCCATAAACCAAGGCTGTCCGTAAAGCCACAACAAAATAAAACCTCCTGCAAGAGCTACAAAAACACCGGAAAAATGAATTAACGATGCTGTAACCGTTCGGAACTGAAAGTAGAGAATTACTAAAATGGCTAACAAACTCAGTGGTATAATAAGCATTAGCCTTTTTGCGGCACGTTCTTGCTGTTCATAATTTCCGGCAAACTTATACGTCACCCCGTTGGGTAAATCCAGTTCTCCAGACGCTATTTTTTCCTTTAGGAGTTGATCCGCTTCGTATACTACGTCGACTTCCGCTATGCCACTTTTTTTATCAAAGATTACATAACCCAACAAAAAGGTATTTTCACTTTGGATCATCTGAGCGCCCTTGGCATATTCAACATCCACCACATCCCCCAATGGAATCTGAGCTCCTGTAGCTGTCGGAATGATTATTTTTCGCAACGCATCCGGGTCATCCCGTAATTCTCGTGGGTAGCGCAGGCGAACGGGAAACCGTTCCCGGCCTTCGACTGTAGTGGTCAACGTCATACCGCCGACTGCCGCACTGATTACTTCCTGAAGCTCGGCAACGGTAATACCGTATCTGGCCATTCTATCCCGGTTCAGATGGATTTCGATATAGGGTGCGCCAACAGCCCTGTCGTAGAAAACGGTCGATGGCATAACAGATGGAACATCCTTTAAGGCTGCTTCCAAGGCCTTGCCACCGATTTCAATCGACTCCAGATCCGGACCCGAAACCTTTAGCCCCATCGGAGCCCTCATTCCCGTAGAAAGCATTACCATTCTCGCTTCTATCGGTTGCAACTTAGGAGCGGAAGTCAATCCGGGCAGATGGGAAACATTGACGATCTCTTGCCATATATCGTCGGCCTTTTTAATTTCAGGACGCCATCTGCGGAAAAATTTTCCGCTTTTATCTTCAATCAGACTGTCCCGTGGTATGGAACGGAAACCATCGGAAACAGCATAGGTCTTGTCACCTTTCAACACGAATTCTCCGGAACTGTTTACCTTGAACCTTTCACGATGCCCGTCTTCATCCAGATAAAATTCCGGGATATAATTGATCGTATTTTCAAACATCTGTGTAGGAGCCGGATCAAGTGCAGAATTCACACGGCCCCATTTTCCTACGATAAGTTCGACTTCCGGTATGTTTTGAATACGTTTATCAAGTGTTCTGATCAATTGCAGGTTTTGTTCAATCCCAGTATGCGGCATACTGGTGGGCATCAAAAGGAAAGAACCTTCATTGAGGCTTGGCATAAATTCCTCCCCGATACCGGGAAATGTTTCGGTGGATTTTTGCCAGAAGGCAGTCTCCCGAAATGATTTCCAACCTGTCTTTTCGAAGCCATTTGCAACAAAACCAAAACTCTTCTCTACGCCCATCCATGCTAACATTCCGAATAATAAAGTAATGATAGGGATGGCCATGAATTTCCACCGGTTGGAAAGTGACCATCGAAGAATCTGTTCATAATAGATCACCAATGCCCATAACATTCCCAGGATGGAACCAATGGCAAAGAATACGAACACAAAGTTAAGTGTGGTGCTTGCCTGCGTGCCGAGTGGCAGCCACTCAACCGTCAGGTAATACATCGCTACAAAAAGTGTGATAGCAACATTAACGTAGTTGGCAATTTTTTCTCCTTTCCATCTTGGTGTAAACAGGTTGTTGACTCCGATCAAAGTCAATGCGAACGCGACAAAAACACCTGTATAGATCCAAAGAGCGATACCGGCAACTACCAAAACGTAGTTGGCTATCCGGCGAACTTTACTCCCATTGATACGGATTGAAAATATATAATAAGCCAGTGTTGGCAAGATAATAATGCCTAACACAAAGGCTGAAACCAAAGCAAAGGTTTTGGTGTATGCCAAGGGACCGAACAACTTACCTTCTTGTGCTTCCATCATAAAAACAGGTAAAAAGCTGATGATCGTGGTGAGCATCGCCGTTGACAAAGCACCCGACACTTCCGCAACAGCGGTGGAAATCAAGTTTACAAAGGCTTTCCCCCGACTCTCAACACCCTTGGCTTTTTCTTCATCCATATGGCGTAGTATGCTTTCGATAAAGACAATCCCCACATCCACCATGACCCCAATGGCAATGGCGATTCCCGAAAGGGCAACGATATTCGCCTCGACCCCCATTTGTTTCATGATTATGAAGGTCGCCAGTACGCCAATGGGCAAGATACTGGATATAAGAATCGATGCTCGCAGGTTGATCACCAGCACGATCACAACGATAATACAGATCAGGATTTCGTGTGCTAAAGCATTTTCCAGCGTCCCGATGGTTTCCTGGATTAAACCCGAGCGGTCATAAAACGGAACGACGGTGACTTTTGAAATAGTCCCATCCTCTAATGTTTTTTGAGGGAAACCTGCCTCCATTTCTTTGATCTTCGCCTTGACATTATTGATGACTTCCATGGGGTTGGTTCCATGCCGGGCAACTACTACACCGCCAACTGCTTCCACGCCTTCCTTATCCAATCCACCGCGTCGTGTGGAGGGTCCCAAATTGACAAACCCAACGTCTTTTATCTTTACGGGAACATTATTGCGCACAGCCACTACGGCATCTTCAAGATCCTGGACACTTTTAAGGTAGCCCAATCCACGCACCAGATATTCCGCTTTGTTTATTTCGATCGTCTCTGCACCGATATCCAGGTTGCTGTTTTGGATAGCCGACATGATATCCATTACGGATACATTGTATGCGCGCATCGCATCTGGATTGATATCGACTTGGTATTCTTTTACGAAACCTCCGATGGAAGCCACTTCGGAACCCCCTTCCGATGCTGCCAAATTATATTTGGCATAGAAATCCTGAATCGTGCGCAGCTCATCGGGGTCCCAGCCTCCTGTAGGTTTTCCGGTTTCGGGATTGCGTCCCTCCAGTGTATACCAAAAGACCTGCCCCAAAGCAGTGGCATCCGGCCCGAGCGTGGGCGTTACATCGGATGGTAATGTGCCGGCAGGCAATGAATTCAGTTTTTCCAGAATACGGGAACGGCTCCAATAAAACTCAACATCCTCTTCAAAAATGACATAGAGGAAGGACATGCCGAACATCGAACTGCTCCGGATTGTTTTTACGCCGGGGATGCCCAGTAAGGAGGTCGTGAGTGGATAGGTAATCTGCTCCTGTATATCTTTGGGAGACCTCCCCATCCATTCGGTCGCAACAATTTGCTGGTTCTCCCCAATGTTCGGAATCGCATCGACCGGCACAGGATCGCTCGGCAACGCATTTTGATGCCAATTAAAGGGCGCTGTAATCAGCCCCCATATAAGGACAACCACAAGTAATAACAGTGTTATTACTCGGTTCTCCAAAAAATATTTGATAATTTTTTTAAGCATAACATATACATTGTTTACATTTTAATATCAGATACCAGCCTACAGAAATCGACCGGTACCTGATATTTGAATTTCAAATCTTAATCAGCGTTTTTACTTCAGTTCTTCCTGAACTTCACCACATGTTAGCATATCTTCACCATAGTAAGGGTTTTTGACCTCTTTGCTATCGCTTAACCAATATGCTCCTTTGTTGTCATCGTACATCGAGCAAAAAATCTTGTACATGGGCTTTTCGGTGCCGAATTCTTTTGTTATATCATAAAAATCCTTGCTCAAGATCACTAAATGTTCTCTTTGATGAGCGATATTGCCTATGTTATCACCTATGTGCTCCGAATGTTCCTGAATATCAGCAGCGATGTCATCGAAGGTGCTTTTCTGTTCTGCACTAAAGCCCTCGGTATTAATCTTGGGGAGTGCTTCCAGCATGCCTTTAGCTGCATTTGCGGCTTCTTTATCATTATCGGAAGACAAAGCAAAAGTCAGGTGCTGGTAATGGGAAAAAAGTTCCGAAAAAGTTCCCTGGTCGCTTGCAGCGTTGCTTTCGTTGGATACCGTTGTTTCAGTATGGACGTCGCTTTCTGATTTTTTTTCAGAAGCGCCATTGCATGCTGCCAAGGTCAATACGGATGAGGCTAGTAAGCCTACAAATAAATGTTTCATTGTCATGATTTCTGTTTTTAATAATTAAAATTGATTTATGTAATTTGTATATGTAGTATTATTTTCAAAATATGATACTTCCCCGTTGTTGCCGGTAATTGCTATTATAGCAGTCGCTTTATCTATCTGCTTTTTGGAAAATGGATCTATGGCAACGCGTGTAGAAGGATCTTTTGGAATACGTTCTTTACACATCTGGCAACATCCGTAATATATTTTTCCTTCAAAATTTACCTCAAATTGTTTTTTGCCCATGTATTCATTGTTGACCATGCATACCTCTTCCGACGGAACTACATCGCCCATTTCAAAGGCATTGTGGTCACGGGTATTTGTATTTGAGCTTTTTGAAGTATATGTATTGTCTTGCACCTTTAGTGTAGGGTTATTGTTGCATGAACTAAATATGACTACAATAGAAGTAACGATCCCAATCAATAGACATCTCATAATGGCTGACTAATTTAATTTTTCAATAGTACTACCGCAGGTCAGCATTTTTGAACCGTAATACGGGTTTTTGATATCCGTACTTTTACTTAACCAAGTTGCACCTTTGCCATCGTTGTACATCGGGCAGTTTTGGTAGTACATAGTTGTTTTTTGCTTTGATGCGTTTGCCAATTCATAGACATTCTTAGAAAGTAGGGCAAATGCCCTCCGTTGCTTTACGACGTCTTTCGATTTCGAGATGTTTTCTGTGTTTAAAGACAGTTCCTTCATGACCTTCATCCATACGGTATGCTCTTTGGGAGAAAGTTCACCCATATCCACTGTTTTAATAACTGTGGCTAATTCAGTAGCATTTGAAGATGCTATATTTACATCTGCGTTTACCAAAGCATCTTTTATGGAAAAATACTTGTCAAATACGGCATGTAATTGTGATAAATTTTGTGATGGAATATTCTTTGCTTGAGCTGTTCCACCATGGTTGTGATGTTGCTCGTTCTGGTTTTGCGCAAAGCTGTTTGCTGCGGATAGTAATACGGTGATTACCATCAATATTTTTGATATTGATTTCATTTGGAACCTTATTAAGTATTAAAAATGGTAAATAATCAAAAGCCAGATCTGGCTTTTAATAAAACATGTATTGCGGATAGGTGCAAAATCAACCGATTTCGCACACCTATGGCTATACAGTACTAATTTAACTTATTTTAGGCGGTTGCCAAATGGAAGATTCCCCTGTAGAATAAAAGGGTTCTTTGTATAAAGGGTATGATTTTTTACTTTTAGAAAAAACAGGATTTTGAGCGTTCCTAAAAAATGGGGGTGTTGCAGAAAAACTATTAGAAGAGCTGTGGCAGGACGTAGGTCCACAATTTCCAGAGCATTCATTGCTCGTGTCATCCTTAGACTTACAGCAGTCTTTCTCACATTGATCTTCTGAATGATGCTGCTTGTTGGCACTGCAACATGACTTCTCCTTGATAACAATTTCTTTGGAATGCGATTTACACGCATAGGATTGCATTGGGATTATAAAAAAGCCCAATAAGCATATAATCATTAATATGTTTATCCTTTTTAACATGTAAAAAACAAAAAAACTATTGCAAAGATAATGGTATTTTTCAAACCGGTTCGTTTTTTTTGAAATAAATGGCAGATAAGTTTCTCTTATCCGCCATTTATTTTTATTCCATGAGCATTATAGTGTCAGTTACATTTCCTGCTAGCGTTCTTTTAAATCTTTCACTCAATAATATCGAATCAGAAATTCATTATTAATTTAACACTGATATTTCGTCCCATATTGAATACACCCATACGCCCGGTTACGGGGTTTTCAGAAGCATACTTCAACCTACTTAAATGGTTCTTACATCAACAAGGTTGTCGTCACTGATGTCCAAAGACATTAAGTCGCTTCGGTTGAATACCTTTATATATTTCTTTTTGCGTATTTTCTGTTTTCTTTTCAATACTTATAAATTGACGTCCTTTAAAATTTCATCCGCTGTATTCGTACCGCATTAAGAATAGCCAATAACGCCACGCCCACATCAGCAAAAACGGCTTCCCACATTGTAGCCAATCCACCTGCACCAAGCACCAATACAATTCCTTTTACCACAAATGCCAATGTGATATTTTGCCAAACGATTTTCTTTGTCTTTTTTCCAATATTGATTGCCATTGGGATTTTGCTCGGCTTATCGTCTTGTATGACCACATCTGCCGTTTCAATAGTGGCATCGCTTCCCAAACCGCCCATTGCGATACCTACGTCGCTCAACGCCACAACGGGAGCATCGTTCACGCCGTCGCCGACGAAAGCAACGCTTTCGCCTTTGGCTTTAATTTCTTTAACCCTGTTTACTTTATCTTCGGGCAATAAATCCCCAAAAGCATTATCTATCCCCAACTGCTCCGCTACATACTTTACCACTGTACTTTTATCTCCGCTAAGCATAGTTGCTTTCACATTGAGTTTATGCAATAAACGGATGGTTTTCTCTGCATCTTCTTTGATACTGTCGGCAATCGTAATGTAACCGACAAATTTGTTATCGTAAGCAACGGCAATGGTCGTATAAACGATGCTGTTCGGATCTAAGTCGTATTGTATTCCAAACTTGTTCATCAGCTTGAAATTTCCAACCAACAAGTCTTTACCATTTACGGTTGATTTCAGCCCGTGTCCAGCAATTTCCTCTGTATTTTCTAAGCGGATTGTATTATCCAGTTCCCCCACGTATTCGTGAATAGCTGTCGCTACGGGGTGCGTACTGTGGCTTTCCAATACATTGACCAATTGCAAAATTTCATCTTGATTGAACGCTTTGTCAAATACCACTTCTTGAACCTTGAAAACACCCTCTGTCATTGTACCCGTTTTATCCATTACCACATTTTGGATATTGGAAAGGCTATCTAAAAAGTTACTTCCTTTGAACAGTATTCCGTTTTTGCTCGCTGCTCCAATGCCACCGAAATAACCCAATGGAATACTGATTACTAAGGCACAAGGACAAGAAATAACTAAGAATACCAAAGCCCTGTACAACCAATCCCTAAACTCATAATCAGCTACGAAAAAGTAAGGCAGCACACAGATAGCGACCGCTAACAGTACCACTATAGGGGTATATATTTTCGCAAACTTGCGGATAAATAATTCCGTTGGTGCTTTTTGTGAAGTAGCATTTTGTACCAATTCCAAAATTTTACTCAACTTACTATCCATATATGCGGTTGTGACCTGCACTTGTGCAACGGTATTAAGGTTTATCATACCTGCCAAAACCGTTTCGCCTTTGGCTTTGGTGTCGGGTTTGCTTTCGCCTGTGAGTGCTGAGGTGTTGAACGATGCCGTTTCAGACAATAATTCTCCGTCCAAACCTAATTTTTCTCCCGGTTTCAATTGTATTATTTCGCCGATATTCACGGTTTCCGCCTTTACAGTTAGGGGTTGGTCGTTTCTTAAAACCGTTACCTCATCAGGTCTTTGGTCGAGCAATGATTTGATATTTGCTTTGGCTCTGGAAACCGCCATTGTCTGAAAAACTTCTCCAACAGCATAAAACAACATCACGGCAACGCCCTCGGGATATTCGCCAATGGCAAATGCCCCGATGGTGGCAATGCCCATTAAAAAGAACTCTGAAAAGATTTCCCCTTTTCTGATGCTTTTCACGGCATCTGTCAATACAGGAAACCCAACGGGAGCATACGCAACCACATACCAAATAATCCTTACCCAACCCGTAAACCATTGCTGTGGAAGCCAATGATCAAATGCTATGGCAGCAAGCAACAATACCAATGATATTATACTCGGCAAAAACATTTTAATTGGACTACTCTCACTATGACTGTGGTCGTGTCCTTCATCATCGCCGTGGTCGTGTTGATGCTTTTCATTTACCAGCTCTTTTGCACCTGCTTCGGTGTAAATTTTTTCTTCCAGCGTGCAACAAGTCATTTTGCCTTGTGCATCATACGTATGCTTATGATTTTTGTCTGTATTTGTCATAGCCTTTAATTTTTTAGGTTCGTTACACTTTTATTTCTTATTATTTCTACGTTATTATTCATTATATACCTCACGATATACTGAAAAACAAATCGCTTTAACGCATTTAGCTTTTGCTGATGCTTAGAATAAAATTCATCGGGTGTATCAAAAACGCCAAAGTCCTGATTGATGCCCTTATCCTGAATAAACGTATTGTTGAGGTTCCATTCAATCGGTGGGTTCTCAAAATTATCGGTATAAACCCCGAAACCACAAAATGTGGTTTTGCAATCGCTGTTCTGCTCCTGCAATTTGGTGAGATAGGGTTTATCCAAAATCACACCTTCTAAAAAATACCACTGTTCATTTACCCATACTTCTACCCAGCTATGTAAGATGTTTTGAGGCGAAAGTTTGTACCAAATACCCGTAATAGCTCCTTTTTGCAAGGCTTTGTCAATGGTAAAACCGTGAATGCGGTTAGGTATTCCCGTTGCTCTTAATAACGTCATTAGCAAAGTCGCTTTGGTATTGCACTGTCCATAGCCATCCTGCAATATTTCTGATGCAGGTATATCGTCCGAAACATTGTAGCCAAATTTTATTTCATCCCTGACAAAATTGTAAATGGCTTTAACTCTTGAAACATTGCCCAAATCTTTCCACCCTCTTTGTTCCAATAGCTCTTGTATAGAAACGTTTGAGTAGTCAAGGATTTTTGTTTCTTTAAGATAGTTATCCATAACACATTTATATTTATGACAAAGATACACAGGAAGAGCCTGCAATGCTATTGCAAACTCTCCTTTAAACAGTTCTCGCAAATACCTTTACCAAATAGTTTTATTTCGTCAATACGGTAATTTTGGTTTCCATTCTGCGGTATTATAAAATCCTCCTTACAGGTTGTCTGTTTACAGATTTTACAATAGAAATGTAAGTGCCAATCTTTGTGTGTTTCTTCATCACACCCATCGTGACACAAAATATACTTAACGGTAGTGTTCTCCTGAATACTGTGTACAATGCCTTTTTCCTCGAAAGTTTTCAAAGTCCTGTAAATCGTAACCCTGTCTGCTTTATAGAAATGACTTTCGATTTCAGATAAGGACATCGCTGTCTGCTGTTGCTCCAAGAAATCATATACCAATATCCGCATACTGGTCGGATTGGTGTTCTTTGACAACAGCTTTTGTTCAATGCTTTTTTTCATTATATACCATTTTAGTGAGCGTGACCGTGTTCTCCGGTATCATTCATTTTTGCATTCACAAAAAACGCACCTTTTATCACGATATGTGTACCGTGTGGAATTTCATTTACAGGCGTTATCGCCGTGTAACCCAATTGAGAAGCACCTTTAACGACCTCCATTCTTGTAAATTGAGTTCCATTTTCCGAACCGTGGTCGTGAGCCTCATCTTCTTTATGGTCGTGCGGTTCTTCTTCCTGCTCCTTGACCAAAAAGATGTAATATTTCCCGTCTGCATTGACAACCGCTTCG
Organism: Sphingobacterium sp. 1.A.5; assembly: GCF_002734235.1. Classification (NCBI taxonomy): domain Bacteria; kingdom Pseudomonadati; phylum Bacteroidota; class Sphingobacteriia; order Sphingobacteriales; family Sphingobacteriaceae; genus Sphingobacterium; species Sphingobacterium sp. 1.A.5. The sequence goes on along the minus strand of NZ_PEBA01000063.1, from coordinate 46,512 downwards.
TTGGGTACAGCCGTACTTAATACATCATCTAAACTTACATTTCCGGTTATGCTCATTCCGTCAATCAATCCTGTTTTATCTCCGGTAATTCTGCTGTGAACGGCAATGGTTTTGCTCTCTCCGCTAAAAGATGAACCTATACTATAAACTTCGGCAGAATGGGTCTTATTGGGGTTGTTGGTTACGACAAAATCTATTTTCTGACCTATTTTGATTAGGGGAATATCTTTTTCATAAACCTGTAAGTCCAAGTGCAATGCTGTGTTCTCTATTATTTCGGCAATAGGCGAAGACACATCTACATAGCTTCCGATTTTGGCAAAAACGTTACTTACCGTACCGCCTATCGGACTTGTAACGACCAACGAGGATTTAAGGCTGGAATTTGACAGGGAAGCCGGATTAATGCCCATCATTTGGATTTGTTGTTGTAACGATGCTTTTCGTGTTCTCAACGTGTTCAATTCAGATGTGGCACTTTGCAGGTTTTTCTTTGCACCTGCATTTCCCTCGTTCAGCTCTCTTTGTCTTGCAACTTCCTGCTCTGCAAATTCTATCCTGCTATTGATGCTTAGGTATTCTTCCTGTAATTGTATGAATTCCGGATTGGAAATAGTGGCGATGACCTGACCTTTTTTTACGAAATCGCCTATCTCCACATTGAGGGATTTGATAACGCCGCCAAACATTGAAGTTGCATTTGCCTTGTTGCTGTTGGGTACTCTCAATCCACCGTTGGCTTTCAATGTTGCGGACAATTGTTTCTGTTCAATCATCCCGATTTCGATACCTACAGCTTTTATCTGTTCATCGGTCAGTACCGCAACGTTTTCTTCTTCGTGTTCGTCCGTTGTTGCTGCTGCTTCGCTACCGTGATTATGTCCGTCGTCCTCCGTATGTTTATTTGTACAGGCGTTCAAAGCAAAGATTGCTACGAGGACAAAAACGCTGAAAACTATATTATTGATGATACGTTTCATATTTTGTATTATTTGCTGATTAATGAATGAATAAGCGTTACAGCCTCATTGATTTGCTGTATGCTCTTTAGATAATTAAGCTGAATATCGGTTGTTGTCTGCAAGGCAAAGAGGTACTCCACATAAGAAATATCTCCGGTACTGTACCCTAACTTTGCCGCATTGATGATTTCATCAGCATTCGGAAGTGCCTGCTCCTTGAAATAGGTAAACTGTGAAACATTCTGTTCATATTGTTTCAGGGCATTTGCCAACTCCGTTTTTAGCTGCTGTTGTTGCCATTGGGCATTCAGTTCCAATGATTGTTTTTGATAATCAAGGGAACGTATTTTCGCTCTGGTCGTAGTAAAGAGTGGAATGGTTATGCCTACATCAACAAAACTGAACCGCTGTCCTCTGCCGTAAAATTGTTCCACGCCGTTTCTACTGTGCATTCCTATCAGCGATATATTATTATAACCGAACGTAAAATCAGGCAGGCTGTTTGCCCGTTCCAACTTCTTGTTCTGTTCAGCGATTTTAGCCTCCTGATACAATAGCTGGATGCTTGGGTGGTTTTCAATAGCTGAACTGTCTATGAAAGAAGTCAAAAGTAATGGTTCATAGTCTGATTTGGGTTCAATGGCAAAATCTTCCTTTGTCTGCATCAGGTTTTTAAGATTCTGATAGGCATTTTGCCTGAAGACCTCATTTTGCTGGAGCAATATATTGATTTCCCCCTTTTTGGTAACAGCCGTACTGACTTCTATCCGCCCTATATCTCCTGTTTTATAACGCAGCTCCGCCACACGGATAAAGTCTGCATAAATACTATCCAAATACTTCAATACCGAAGCATTATGTTCCAGATACGCTAACTGATAATAATATGTTCTTACCTGCTTTCTTAGCTCATTTTCTGTCAGAGCCTTTGACCATTCCTGCCCTTTGACTTGCTCTTTGACAAGGTTTTTCTTTACCCCAAAAAGTGTTGGAAAGGGTATAGTCTGCGAAATTTGGAAACCGTCATTGTACTCAAATCCATCTGTATTCCCATATTGGAAATTTAAATCGGTTTTCGGTAGCTCATATGCTGTCTTACTCAAACTTTGGGTAGATTGAATCTCCAATTTTTTGGAACGGAGCTGAGGGTTATTTTCCATAGCTATTTCGATAGCTCTATCTACGTTTACAGGATTTTGTGCATTACTGGTTTGAGAAAAGCCTAAGAACGTAAACAGTAACAATATAGGTGTTATGGCTTTCATTTTATTATTTTTTGTAGGCTTATGATTTCTCATAAATACGAGGTATAGTAAAGGCAGTACGAATAACGTCAATGCCGTTGCTGACATCAATCCGCCGATAACGACCGTTGCCAACGGTTTTTGTACTTCTGCACCCGCACTTGTACTCAATGCCATCGGTAAGAAACCTAAACTTGCTACCGACGCTGTCATTAATACGGGTCTTAGTCTTGTTTTAGCCCCCTCGATAATTCTCGGGATAATCTCGTTCCAACCCTCTTTTTCCAATCTGTTGAATGTGGAAATCAGTACAATCCCGTTCAGAACAGCAACACCAAACAAAGCGATAAACCCTACACCTGCTGATATGCTGAATGGCATATCCCTCAACAATAGGGCAAACACACCTCCAATGGCACTCATCGGGATAGCTGTATAGACCAAAACGGCTTCCTTGAACGAATGAAACGTGAAGTACAATAAGATAAAAATCAAAAGCAGGGCGATAGGTACTGCAATCAGTAATCTGTCAGTAGCTTTTTGGAGGTTCTCAAACTGACCGCCATAGGTAAAATAATATCCTGTCGGTAGCTTAACCTGTTCAGCCAACTTATCCTGAATTTCTTCTACAACACTTGCTACATCCCGCCCTTGTACATTAAATCCGACATATATCCTTCGTTTTCCTCCTTCACGGCTGATTTGTGCAGGACCTAATTTATAGTCAATGTTGGCAACCTGCGAAAGTGGAACCTGCTCTCCGTTTGGAAGTGGAATAAACAGATTGCTCACATCCTCAATAGAACTGCGGTGTTCTTCATCAAGCCGTACCACCAAATCAAATCTACGCTCATTTTCATAAACCACGCCTGCTGATTTACCTGCAAACGCAGTACTGACAATATCGTTTATCTCCTGTACATTCAAGCCATAGTTGGCTATTCGGGTACGGTCGTATTCGATATTAATCTGTGGAAGACCTGCTATCCGTTCTACCTGCGGAGCGGTTGCACCCTCTACCGTTTGAATAATGGCATTGGCTTTATTGGCATAAATCAACAAACTGTCGAGGTTCTCTCCGAATATTTTCACAGCTACATCTTGCCTGATACCCGTCATCAGTTCATTAAACCTCATCTGTATCGGCTGGTTGGCTTCAAAGAATACACCGGGAATAACTTCGAGTTTCTCCATCATTTCATTGGAAAGTTCGTCATACGATTTCTTTGTTTTCCATTCGTCCTGTGGTTTAAGAATAATCATCAGGTCGGTCGCTTCGGGCGGCATCGGGTCTGTCGGTACTTCGGCAGCCCCCGTTTTTCCTACAACCATTTTTACTTCGTCAAACTCCTTGATTATCTTAGATGCCTGCATAGAGGTTTCCAGACTTTGGCTTAAGGATGTTCCTTGCGGCAAAATACAATGGAAAGCAAAATCGCCCTCGCCCAATGTTGGCAGGAACTCTCCGCCCATCCGTGAAAAAAGGAATATACTAATGGTAAAAAGTCCGACGGCAACCGCAATAATCACATATTTTATCCGAATGGCTTTTTCTAACAAAGGCTTATAAACCCCTTGAAGATAGTCCATCATTTTGTCTGAAAAATTCCTTTTGGTAATCGGTTTTTTAGACAGACACAAGGCACTCATCATCGGGATATAGGTAAAGGACAAAATCAAAGCTCCCAAAATGGCGAAACTTACGGTCTGCGCCATTGGCGTAAACATTTTTCCTTCTATGCCGACCAAAGTAAGGATAGGAATATAAACAATGAGGATAATGATTTCTCCAAATGCTGCACTCGTACGGATTTTTCTTGCAGATTCATACACCTCCTCGTCCATTTCTGCCTGCGTAAGTTTTTGAGTGGATTTCCGTAAGCCCAAATGGTGCATTGTGGCTTCAACAACGATCAGCGAACCGTCCACTATCAATCCGAAATCAATAGCTCCCAAACTCATCAGGTTGGCACTTACGCCAAATAACCTCATCATTCCCAATGCAAAAAGCATTGATAACGGTATAGCTGATGCGACGATTAAACCTGCCCTGAAATTCCCTAAGAAGATAATCAATACAAATATTACGATTAATGCACCTTCAATTAGGTTTTTTTCGACAGTACTTATCGCTCTATCTACCAGGTTCATTCTATCCAAATAAGGTTCTATGACCACATCATCGGGTAGAGATTGTTGGATAACCGGTATTTTTTCTTTGATGTTTTTTACGACCGTAGCAGTGTTTTCTCCCTTGAGCATCATTACAATACCTCCCACAGCATCTACTTCGCCGTTATAGGTCATTGCTCCGTATCGGGTAGCGTGACCAAATTGTACTTTTGCTACATCTTTGATGAATACCGGAACACTTTCCGTATTTTTAACAACAATATTACCTACATCTTCCAGTGAAGTGACTAAACCAATTCCCCGAATGAAGTATGCATTGGGTTTCTTATCAATATAAGCGCCTCCGGTATTTTGGTTGTTGTTTTCGAGTGCAGTAAAAATATCGGAGATACTGACGTCCATCGCTTTGATGCGGTTAGGGTCAACGGATACCTCGTATTGTTTGAGCAGACCGCCGAAACTATTAACTTCTGCAATTCCCGGAGTACCGTAAAGTTGTCTGGCGACAATCCAATCCTGCATTGTCCGTAAATCCATTGCAGAATATTTATCTTCGCTTCCTTGTTTGGGATGGAGAATGTATTGGTACACTTCGCCAAGACCTGTACTGACAGGAGCAAGTTCAGGCGTTCCAACTCCATCAGGTATCTGGTCTTGTGCTTCTTTCAGCTGTTGGCTTACCAACTGTCTTGCAAAATAAATATCGACATTGTCTTGAAACACTACGGTTACAACAGATAGTCCAAACCTCGAAACACTTCTTATTTCTTCTACTTTGGGAAGATTGACGATACTTTGCTCTACAGGAAATGTAACCAGTTGCTCCACCTCCTGTCCTGCTAATGTTGGTGACAGGGTAATAATCTGAACCTGATTGTTTGTAATGTCAGGTTGGGCATCAATGGGGATTTTCGTGGCACTCCATACCCCCCAAATGATGAGTAATAAGGTCATTAATCCTATAATGAACTTATTCTTTATAGAGAATTTTATAATGTTATTTAACACTTTTTGTGATGATTAATGATGGATAAATAATGATAAAATCATAATGATTATGTTTTTAGGGAATATAAATACCCTAAAAACCAAGCTAACGCTGTTAGCATTAAGCTGTAATCATTTAAACATTAAAAATTATGCATTAATCTTTGGCGGTTGCCAAATTTCTCCCAGATAGAGGGATATAAAGATAGATTTATAGTAAACTTTGGCCTTAGACAAGTCAAAGGTCTTCTTAACTAAGTTATATACATTCCATTGAAGCACTATGCCCGACACCATTCCACAACAACCGCATAAACAAAACGGACTGCACATATCAGGTTTTTCCTGATGGTCGTGGCTTGCTTTATGGGCTAATTCTTCTGAATGGTTATGGTTTTGAAAACTCTCCTTTTCATACATATCGGTACAAGGCATTAAAAATACCGCCATCATATAAATTGCCAATATGGAAAAAAAGACTTTCATATTCTTTTGCAAAGTTAGTAAAAAAGTAATGCAATGGCATTGCATTGTTTTGAATAATTACTATTTTATATAATATCCTTTTTCATTCTGAATATTTGTTTTACATACTGTTCAAAACAATATTGGCGACACTCCATACTAAATTTAAGAAGAAGTATCGCCAATATTTTTTAGTCTATACTAAAAATTTCCACTTGTACCTTTATTACTCTTGCTGTATCAAATGCTGTAAGTTCGGGTCATTCTTAATCCGTTCCATTTCACTTTCGACGATATGCAGAATATCTGATTTTATCTGACGGTAATTGCTTTCAATTTCCTGCTTCATTTTATCCTCGCCTTGCTCATCTACAAAGGATAGGATTTGCGGTATCTTTTGATAGGCTTTTGTTTCGGCGGCTACCTTTTCATTATCGACCACGATTTCTGCGTGAAATATCTTTTGTTCGATACGATCGTCAAAATTATCCGATACAGAACCGACAAACATACCCTGCGTTAAGGTTGAAATTTTGGAAGCCGGAATAAGGCTGTCTAATTGTGTAGAAATAGAAGTTGATTTATCATTACGGTTTATCGTCATACTTTGACGTTTCTGTAATACTTTTCCAAAACGTTCCGAAAGGCTTTTTGCCGTTTCTCCTACAACCTGTCCACTGAATACATTACCTACGGTGTTTTGAATAACTTTAGCTTCTTTATCGCCGTAATCACGTATCAACTGCGAAAAGTCCTGAAAGCCCAAGCACACAGCCACCTTATTACTTCTCGCCGTTGCGATAAGATTGTCCAACCCTCTAAAATAAATCGTGGGCAACTCATCTATAATAACCGAACTCTTTAATTGTCCTTTCTTATTGATGAGCTTGACAATTCGGGAGTTGTACAAGCCCAAAGCTGCGGAGTAGATATTTTGACGGTCGGGATTGTTACCCACGCACAAAATCTTCGGCTCGTTCGGGTTGTTGATGTCCAATGAAAAATCATCGCCTGTCATAACCCAATACAACTGCGGTGATATCATTCGTGACAAAGGGATTTTAGCCGATGCAATTTGTCCCTGCAACTGGTCTTGTGCTCCGCCTTGCCAAGCATCCATAAATGGTGAAAGATAGTTTTCCAAATCAGGATACGAAGTTAAAATGGTAAATACATCCGAATACTTTTTATTCAGCAATTCAATGGCGTGTGGAAAGGTGCAATACTTACCATTCTCGTAAATTTTTAAAAACCAGATGATAGCCGCTAAAAGAATAATTGGAGATTCGACAAAGAAATCTCCTTGTTTTTGTATCCAGCTTCTGTTGAGGTTCAACATAATCGTGTAAGCGGCTTCGTAAGCATCGGATATGTCAGTCATAAAATCTGGATTGAGCGGATTGCAACGATGGCTCTTGCGTGGATCGTCAAAGTTGATGACGTAGAACTTTGGTTTTATTTCGTACTTATCCTGATGTTTCAATAAATGATTATAAGCAATAGTAGAAAGGTCGTCAAACTTGAAATCGTAGATATACATCGAAAAACCTTTTTCAATTTGTTGCTTGATATAATTGTTAACGACGGCATACGATTTACCAGAACCCGGAGTCCCCAAAACAATCGTTGCTCTGAAAGGATTTACTATATTGATCCAGCCCTTGTGTTCCTTTTTATTGTACCAAAATTTAGTAGGCAGGTTTACGGAATATTCATTTTCCATCAATTTGGTTTCCTGCATAAAACTTTCGTTCTCCATATTGAAAACATCATCCATCAGGTTGTTTTTCAATAACCTGCTTATCCAAACCCCAGCCATCAGCAAAGCAATATAACCTAGTCCGATAGTCAGTATATAAAAGAATGTGCCAATGATGGGCGACAACTTTAACAGTGGTGTATTCAGAAAGAACAGCAAAAAACCAATTCCCAAAGCCACGTAAATCTTTGACCAGGTTATCTTCTCGTTCTTCACGCCTTTGGTTCCCAAACAGCTTAAAGCCAATAACACGATTGCAAATACTTTGGTATATAAAGTATGCGAAAACAAACCGGCTGTTCGGTCAAAATTCCCTAATATTTTATTGATTACTTCTAGTGTCCAGCCACGTTCCATAAAGAAACCATAACAAAACCAATAAAGATGCATCAGTACTAATAGAATACTAACTGCTCTCATAAAAGCCATTATTTTGGCTAAACCTCTTAAATCGTCTTCTCCTTGCATTATTTTTAATTTTAATGTTCGGGCGTGAATTTAAAGACTATAAAGATTGGCTTTGGAAAAGTGGTAGTGGATGGCGGTGAGTGGCAGGGTTCGGCTGGGTCTAAGAGGTATAGCTTCTATACCCCTTTTATATAGTAATATTTATAGGTAGTAAAATAAAAATACTTTAGTTATATCGACCTTCTTTTGTTTTATACCCGTTAGCAACATTTTTTGTTTTGCTGAATAGGTGGACAAGGAACATTTCCATAACTACAATAAACACAACAGTCGCCTTGCTTTGGTTTAAGAACATGTTTGCACTTTTCACATTCGTAAAAATATTGGCAAGCATCTGTCGGCATTGTTTCTTCTTTCTTGTGTCCGCAGTTGGGGCAAGTGATTATTGATTGCAATTTGATTTCCATTTTAATTTTAATTTTTCGCGGTTACAGAATACCCTGTTGAGTTTATTGCTTTTTCAATTTCAGAAATATTTGTTTTCGAGTTGTCAAACTCTACGATTGTATTTCCATTTTCATAAGAAGCTTTTAGATTGACAATCCCTATCAATTTATTCACTTCGTGATTTATGTGTTCTTCACAACTTGCACAAGTCATTCCGCTAATCGTAAATTCTACTTTTTCAATATTGGATTTGTCCACTATTATGATTTGCTTTTCTGTCTTTGGGTAGAAAACACTTGAATAATATGGAAAAGCAAGCATTACTATTGCAAATGATGTTACAATTCCTAAAAACGTTTTCGACTGAATGAATTTTGGTTTTTCTGCTGTTTCACAATTGCAATCAATTTGCTTTTTAGGCTTTAACTTTTGATACCAAGCAAAACCAAGAACCAAAATTGTCAAACCGATAAAATACGGTCTGAAAGATTCAAGCCAAGAAAAAGTGGAGGCAAGTCCGCTTGTTCCTGCAATGAGAGCCAAAACTGGTGTAACGCAACAAAGTGAAGCTGCAATTGCAGTCAAAAGTCCTGCGCCGATAAGTTTGTTGTTTGTTTTCATATTGCTTCTATGACTTTGTTTTCATCAAGTATTTTAAAAAACGGTTTTAGCAATTTTTCATATTCCTTGGTCAATGAATAAAAAATAGTTTGGGCCTCCCTGTCTGTTTCTACTAGATTACGGTCTTTAAGTTTTCGTAAATGTTGTGAAACTGCCGAGATTGTCATTCCAAGAACGTCGCTTATATCGCAAACACAAAGTCGTTTTTCTTCGTAAAGTAGGAAGAGAATTTTAAGTCTTACGGTATTTCCTGCCAATTCAAGCCCATTCGATAAATAATCAAACGAATCGTTAAGCTCTAAAACCCGGTCTTTACAGCGGTTTATTTGTTCAATGTCTGCTTGTTGACGTATACAAGAATTATTACCCATAGTGCAAATATAGTTAATTCGTTTATTTAAGCAAATGCTAAAATACAATTTAACAAATCGTTTTAAAAGCAGATTTTAATTCCAAAAGATGACTTACTATAGTCTTCTTTTCTTTTTCTTCATCCTATTAGCAAAATCCTGTTCCTCGTAATCTTCCCCCTGTGCTTCAGGTATGAGCAAACCTCCAAAGGCTTCTATCAAACCGTCTTCGTGTTTTTCAGTATTTAAGAAGTCGAACAAATGATGTGGTTCTTCCGCAGGTAAATCCTCCGTATCAGTCGGTTTGGACAATTTTGGTAGGGGTGCAACTGGCTCTTTAATCTCCGCTTTGATATTATTGTTCCAATAATCATTAAAGGTATTGGCAGAAAGTTCTTTTGCCAATCGTGAACCGTTCCAAACGCTTTTAGAGTTGTGGTCAATGAACGACATACCGTAAATTCGTCCGGTATCGTTTCTGCGTATCACTACATTGATACCTTGCTCGCCTAACTGTTTTTTAAAGCTCAATTCGTCAACCGTTGATTGCAGGGCAATGGTAACGGCTGATTTTAAAGTCTGTTTGGTTGCGGTATCTTTCAGGGTTGTTTTGCATTTCGCAAAATGCAATTCCAAAGCCGGAAGCCCTGCGTTCTTTCCGAAAAACGAAGCCTTGAACGGATGTCCTGCTTTTTCGCCTTTCTCATTCAATGGAATGTACAATAAACCCTGCTGTGCCTTTCCGTGTAATTCTCCCTCCACTTTCTCGGTGGTAATATTGAACAGGGAAAGCAAAGCATTGTATTCTCCCAAAGTTTGGTATTGATAATAGTTCGGCAAGTGGCGAATGACCGAAGCAATCTGACTTTTTATATCACTTGCCCGATAATCCACCGGACGAAAAACCTTATCATTGTGATTACGTTCTTTGTCCGTTGCGGGTATCAGACCGTGTTTTCTTTCCAGTTCACGGCATACACTCATAGACCGCATTTTCTCAAAACTATCCGAAATTTTCACGCCCTGTTCGTCCACGCAGACCGATACGATATGGATATGACTACGGTCAATATCGGTATGTTTGAAGACCACAAAAGGCTGTTCGCCGTAACCCATTTCACGCATATATTCTTCCGCCATTTCCCTAAACTTATCATCATCTACATTATCCTTGGGATCAGGATTGAGCGAAATATGCAACGTATGTTTCTCGGTATTGCGGTTGGCGATGAGATAAGGAGCAAAAGATTGGGCTAATTGTGCTACGGAATAATGTCCGTTAGCAGTTTCAATTATCTTATTGGCGAACAAAATTTGTCCATTTTCGTTCTCCACTTTGAGCTGATTATATGCCAAGGCTCCGTATAAATTTGCGCTTCTACCAATTTTCGCAATCATTTCTGCTGTTATTTTTTCAGATATTTTACATCAAATTCTTCCGTTATCTGGACAATTTCTTTAAACAAGGCGGTCATTTCAGCCGTATGTTTTTCCAATTTATAGAGATATGCTGCTGCCTTTTTCTCCGAAAAGTTCTTATACAATAGCTTTACGACCTGATTATAATTCACGCCAATAGATCGAAATTGACTGTGAAACGAAGTCAATCGCATATAAAAATCAATTGTTCCTTTGTCTATTTTAACAGATTTTATCGTCTTATCGAAGATGCAAGAGGTTATAAAATGTGCCTTAACCTGCATACCGGACTTTTCAAATAAGTCAAGAAAACGGGCATGCTCTTCCTCATTAAAGGAAATCGTGTACCGGATTTTAGCGGGATCGTTTTTTAGAGGACGCCCGCCCTTTTTTAACTGCTTTCTGCTGTTTTCATTCATCACTAATCCATTTTTAATTCATACAAAACGCCGACTTCGGAGGACGTTTTCTGCCCCCGGCAGGGCAAGTTGTTTTGAGCATCGGAAATCTTTTCGAGATGCTCAAAACACAACTTGCCGTGTTCTGGTGAACACAAAAATCCGCCCTTCGGGACGGATTAAATGTAGCAGGGATAAACGGCTTGATGCCGTTCTGCTTTTGTCCAGTTCCTCAAGATGCCTTTGCATAAATCTGTTAATAAAATTCTATATACAAAGTAAGACACTACTTATGAGAGCATCACAATCAGACACATAGCCAAACACTGCCTTTGGGTGCCAAAGACTACCACCCATCAATAACGAGCCGATTCAATCGCTTTATTTGCCGTATAGTTTTAGTGCAGGTAATAAAAAATGTAATGAGGATAAAAAATAAATTGGGTTTTAGTACAGAAATTTTGGAATAAAAGCATAGGGTTTTAAAAACATAAAACTGTAAAAGCATAAAAGCGGTAAAGCAATTTACAAGTTGTAAGGTTTTCCAGTTGCTAAAAATGATTACCCACCAAGCGGTAATAAAAGCAAATAACAATCAAGAAAATTTCCAAAAGGGGAATACAGGCATATAGGAAATAGGTACTATTTAAATAAACCAATATTCAAACCTGCCAAACAAATAAAATGTGTAACAATAAATCTTTAAATAATGGAAACAAAAAAGAAAACTTTAAAAATTAGTTTTTCAACGCCTAAAGGCGGTGTTGGAAAATCTACTATGACCGCATTACTTTCAAGTGTATTGCATTATCGTTTAGCTTTTAATGTCCTTGTAATGGATTGTGATTTCCCACAACACAGCTTAGCCAATATGAGGGAAAGGGATTTGAAAACTATTATGCAGAATGATTACCACAAAAGAGCTGCAATGAAGTTGTATCAAAGTATCAATAAAAAAGCATATCCGATTATCAGTTGTAAACCGGAGGATGCCTTGTCAAAGGCTTTAGAATACGTAAATCAATCTGCAATAGAGCCTGATATAACTTTTTTTGATCTTCCCGGAACAGCTAATACAAAAGGTGTGCTCACGACCTTAAGAACAATGGATTTTATTTTTTCTCCAATTAGTGCTGACCGTCTAGTTATGGAAAGTACACTGAGCTTTACTAAAGCATTCCTTGGCTTGCCCGAAACGGAGGAGAGTAATGAAGATCAGAAAATGTGGATGTTTTGGAATCAGGTAGATGGTCGAGAGAAAACAGGAATATACGAGGCTTATCAAAGCGTTATTAACGAACTCGATTTATCTGTGATGAATTCTCGGATAATGGATAGTAAACGTTTCAGAAAAGAGACGGACGATACACCGAACAGTGTATTTCGGTCAAGTCTGTTACCTGCCGAACCTCAACTAATGAAAGTAACGAGACTGGATTTATTTATTGAAGAATTTTTAAAAATTGTTAATCTCTAAAATAGTTAAGTATGTCAACAGATAAGAGAAGAAAAGATTTTGATAAGCCCGATGTTGATGAAGAATTAATCATGAATATCATGAGTGGTAATCAATCTGTTACTATACCCGAAGTTATTCAACAACAGAAAATACAGAAGGAAACAAAACCAAAAGCCCGCAATAGCTCCCTAAAGAAGGTGGATTATGAGGAGACATTTCTGGTCAATCGTTTTCCTTCAGGTCGAAACGGAAAGGTCGTTTACATTCGTCCAGAATATCACGAAAGGTTGTTACGTATAGTACAATTAACAAGAGAAGAAAAGACTACACTCTATTCTTATATCGACAACATTCTTGAACACCATTTTAGAGAGTACGGGGACGATATTACAGATTATTTCAACGAACGTTTTAAACCAATTTTATAGTTATGGAAATTGTAATAGTAATATGCCTGCTGATCGTCATTGTCCTGCTTTTGCAGGATAAGATTATCATTAAGAAAAGGTCAAAACAAAAACCTCCGCAAAAGAAAGTCAATCCGGATCTGCCCGATATTATGGGACAGCCCAAACCCGTAGAACGCCTTTCAGTGCCAAACACTGCCAATGAACGCCAGATTGAGGAACCAGAGGTAAATCCCGATAATTTAGACATTGAATACGACGAAAATGAAAACAGGAGTATTCAGATTCCGCAGGAAGAGCTGGATGAAGTTTTTAGCAATCAACCTGATTTTGAAGAAGAGGAAGAAGAATGGAACAGGTACGGAATATCTGGTGGCGATAATGGTTTTGCCCAAGGGGTTACCTTTGAAGAACTAAGCTCCGTGGGGATGTTGCTTCAGCAAGAAAAACTGGAGTCATCTCAAAAGGAAACAGCGATAGCAATCGTTCAGAAAATACAGGGAACCGAATTATTTAGTCTGCTGGAAAATTCTATAGCGGGTGCATCCAGTAAAATTGCCAAGCTATTGGATAGCTCACTCTCATCTGAAACGGAAATCAGTTCTTCCACTTTGCGGAACAATGATTTAGATGATTTTGATATTGGGGAGTTTGTCTGAAACGGAATTATTTTAATTGAGCCTGAAAAACTAAATTTCAGGCTCAACTTATTTTTACATTTACTTTGCCAACTTCAATATTCTGTAAGCCCCTCTTGCTACAATTACAAATACAATAGCTCCAATAATCAAATCTGGATAACTTGAATTGAGCCAATTAACTAAAAGACCAGCAACAATAACTCCCGAATTGATAATGACATCATTTGATGTGAATATCATCGAAGCCTGCATATGCGCTTCTTTACTTTTGTTCTTTTGTAAAAGATAAAGGCAAAATACGTTTGCAATCAATGCTAAAACTGAAACGACAATCATTGTCTTGAAATCGGGCATAGCTTCAATTCCCATACAACGTCTGATTACTTCAACGAAACCTATAATAGCCAGTAAGACTTGGAAGTATCCTGCAAATCTGGCGATGTTGTTTTTTAAAGCGATTGTTCCACCCACGGCGATTAATGCCAATGCGTAAACGACACTGTCGGCAAGCATATCCAAACTATCGGCTACCAACCCCATTGAGCCTGAAAAAACACCGAATAACATTTCCAATCCAAAGAACAGGAAGTTGATAATCAATACGATCCAAAGTAATTTCCGTTGCTTGTTGCTTGTATCTGTTTCAACAACGAAATTACTTTTTTCGGTTGAAACCAATGTCGTATTTAGATTCAGTGTTCCCAGAGCCAAAAAAATTGGCTCTGGGTTTCCATCGTGATAAACGTCTAATTTTCTATTGGCTATATCGAATTCCAATCCTTTTACCGTATCAAAGTCTTGCAGTTTCATACGGATTAATTGCTCCTCGCTTGGGCAATCCATTTTAGTTATATTGAATATGGTTTTTTCCATTTATTTTAAAGCTTAAATTTTATTCCTCCGTTAATCACAAATCCGTCCAAAGGTGCATAATTGTCTTTAAAAACTGGATTGGTTATTGTTCCTGTATAAATGCTGTCAAAGCGTGTTTGTCGGGTGTCGAGGAAGTTTTCAAAGTTGATGTACAGAGAAAATCTTTCCCAAATCTTTTCAGCCATAAATCCAGTAATAAAGTAATCTTTGCCCGTAGTTCCATTATTCAGTTTTTGGCGACTGAAATAATAGGCTTCCAGACCAATTTTCCATTTGTCTTCTATTTCATACATCAGGATGGAATTAATGCGGTGTTTTGGTGTTAAAGGGCTTTCTACAGTCGTTCCATTATGGTGTAATCGGGCATCTGTATAGGTATAACCCAAAAACAATTTCAGGTCATCATAACCAATTTTAATATTGGTTTCTGTTCCTTTGGTATGGATGTAGCCAGGAGAATTAACAAACTGATACAGATTTGCCGAGGAGTTTTCAAGTAACAAGGGATTATCCAAATAGGTGTAAAAGAACAATTGATTTATGCTAAATGACCAATCTTCCCCAATGTAGGTGCGGTAATTGATGTCTGCATTTGCTCCATAACTTTTTTCCAATTTATTGGTCTTGTCGTCAATGGGCATTACATTTTGATATTGTAGGCGTTCGCTTTCTTCCGTAAAAATGGTAGGTGTTTTATAGCCAAATCCACCACCAACTCGTGAAGTTAAGCCCTCGGCAATGTGGAATAGAGCCGAAACTCTCGGTAAGAATACCACCCCATAATCCACAACATAATCCGTTCTAAAACCTGTTTCCAATTGAAACCAATCCGTAGCATTAAAAGAATTTTGTACAAAAGCACCGAATGTAGTCTGATTATAATCTCTCAACGGAGATGCCATAATCTGCTTTTCTTTGAAATTATCCGTCCAAATATTAATACCTGTGACCCATTCCGATTTTTCAGTACTGTTGGTGTAGTTGGCTTCGGTAAAACTTGCTGTTTGTGTTCCCTCAAACTTATAGTTTGGAATGGTAGTATTTCGGTTAAAATAACTTACACTATTTTTGACTTGAACAGTACTGTTTTCATTGATGATATGGTCGAAAATAAATTGTGTGGAATAGCGTTGTGTTTTATTTTCCTCAAAATATTGGTTTGTATTATCTCCATTTCCTTTGATGTAAAGCATATCACCTCCCAAACGGCTCTCGATCGTTGTGTTGATACCGAAGTTCAGTTTCGTCTTTTCATTGAAATAAACGAAGAGCTTCGGATTCAGTACATAGCGTTCGAATTGTGGAATAGCGGATAGTCCGTTCTTAGCAGGATCATAAGCTGCGTTACGGTTATGGGAAGCAAATATAGTTGTTCCAATTTTATTAAACCTTTGTCCATAAAAGCCGTTTATATCCAAACCCCTGCCGGATGTTCCATTGAGGTGAAAACCTAAATCTCTCTCATAGGTCGGCGTTTTGGAAATCAGATTGACCAGTCCAGCTATTGCTCCGCCTCCATATAGTGTAGATGTAGAGCCTTTGATGACTTCTACTTGTTTGAGGTCAAGTGGTGGTATCTGTAACAAACCCAATCCACTTGAAGCACCTGAATAAATGGGGAAACCGTCTTTCAGGATTTGTGTATATCTTCCATCAAGTCCCTGAATACGAATACTTGCATTGGCACTGGTAGGCGAAGTGGTTTGTACGTGAATACCTGTGCTTTCCGCTAAAAGCATACGAATATCTCCCGGTTTCATGTTCCCTTTTTCGCCCAGTTCTTCACTTCCAATAAATTCAATACGGGTAGGGATATTTTGTATACTCCTTGTGCTTCTTGTGGATGAAATGACAACTTCCTCTAACTCCTCTGAACTTTCTTTGAGTAAGATTTCAATAGGACTGTTGTCAGCTAATGGAAATTCCAATGTATCTATATAGTCGTTAAAACCGATATAGCTAAAATGTATTTCCTGTATCCCATCAGGAATATTTTCTATTATGATGAGACCGTTTTCGTTTGATGTAGCGGCAAGCGAGGTTCCTTTTATAGATGCTGTCACTCCAATCAAAAGATTTTTGTTTTCACTGTTTCTAATAACAGCATTTAAAATGTTTTGTGCAAATACACAGAGATTTAGTGTCATAAAAAATGACACAAAGACTATTTTTTTCATTGTATAAAAAAACATTAATGTTTGAAAAATGAGAATTGACGGTTTGTAGCACCGTAATCTGTTATTGTGCCGAAGACACTAAAAACATTAATTAATCTTAGGGGGTTGCCAAATGGAAGAGAGGAAGTCTGAAACAGCTGACGCTGTTATTACACCTAATTTCTTTTTAGGTTGTTGGACATAATTGGATGTTAAAGCATAAAAGGAAGTAATTACAAATCCAGTACAGGTATTGCATTTAGAAAAAGGCGAGCAACATTCCATACCGCAATCGTCGCTATCTTGTTCTTGACTATTTGTTGTTTGATTCACTAGGTCAAAACATTTATCTTCCATAAAGCTTGGCAAGGTCGATAAGACCAAAACCATTAATGCTAATATGTACGACAAGGATTTCATTTTACGAAGATAGTAAAAACCTCTCTCTTCCTGTCAACACCTCTCTATTTTCTTTAGCAATTCAGCCACCCACAGCCAAACAATTCCTCTCACTGCCACTTTGTTATCACGCCTTGATTTCTAAAACACCTTTGTCCCGAAAGTCCGCAAGGTGCGGGATAACAGTAACAAATTAATGTGTTTCAATTATGAAAAAACAAAGTAAAAAAGTTTTGCTGGCAGCCGTAGCAATGCTGTCAGGAATGGGTGCGTTCGCACAGGGAAACGGGTCGGCAGGTATCAACGAGGCTACCCAAATGGTAACGTCTTATTTCGACCCTGCCACCCAACTCATTTATGCGATTGGGGCGGTTGTCGGCTTAATCGGAGGTGTTAAGGTGTACAACAAATTCAGCTCGGGCGACCCCGACACATCGAAGACGGCGGCTTCGTGGTTCGGTGCGTGTATCTTCCTGATTGTTGCGGCTACTATCCTGCGTTCATTCTTCCTGTAAACCTCTGCCTTATGAACAGTTATAACATTAACAAAGGCATTGGCAGGACAGTGGAATTTAAAGGGCTGAAAGCCCAATACCTGTTCATATTCGCTGGTGGTCTGCTCGGTACGCTCATCTTCGTGATGATATTGTATATGGCTGGCGTAAGTAATTACGTCTGCCTGTTTCTCGGAGCTGGCGGTGCTTCGCTCATTGTATGGCAGACCTTTTCGCTGAACCGAAAGTACAGAGAACACGGACTAATGAAAGTAGGTGCGAGAAAACGACACCCTCGCTACATTATTTGTCGTAAGCCTGTACGCAGGTATTTAAAATTCACTCCTAAACCGAAAGCCGTATGAGAAATGTAGCCAAAACAACCACATTGGAACATAAGTTTCCACTCTTGGCAGTAGAAAACAACTGTATCCTGTCCAAAGATGCGGACATAACCGCCTGTTTTGAAGTACGATTGCCTGAGCTGTTTACGGTAGCATCGGCTGAATACGAAGCTATTCACTCCGCCTGGCATAAGGCGATTAAGACATTACCCGATTTTACAGTCATTCACAAGCAAGATTGGTATATCAAAGAAAGCTACACTCCCGATTTGGCACAGGAAGACCAGAGTTTTCTTTCCAAAAGCTATCAACGGCATTTCAACGAACGACCATTCCTGAACCATTATTGCTACCTGTTCCTGACAAAAACGACCAAGAACAGAATGCGTATGCAAAGCAATTTCAGTTCGCTTTGCAAGGGTACGCTTATTCCAAAGGAAATCAATAAGGAAACGATACATCAATTTATGGAAGCGGTCGCACAGTTTGAACGTATCGTGAATGATAGCGGTTTTGTAAACCTGCGACGTTTGACCGAAGACGACATCATCGGAACAGACGAAAAACAGGGATTGCTGGAACAATACCTTACACTTTCGAGAGAAGCCGGAACACCAATGCAGGACATCGCATTAGGAGCGGAAGAAGTGCGTATCGGCAACAAAAGGCTGTCTTTGCACACCTTGTCCGATACGGACGACCTGCCTGCAACTGTTTCGGCTGATACCCGCTTTGAAAAGCTATCTACCGACCGGAGCGACTGCCGTTTGTCGTTTGCTGCACCCGTAGGGTTGTTATTGAGCTGTAACCACATTTACAATCAGTACCTATTCTTGGATAACAGCGAGGACAACCTGCAAAAGTTTGAGAAATCTGCCCGTAATATGCACTCTTTAGCCCGTTATAGTCGGGCGAACCAAATCAATAAGGAGTGGATTGAGAAGTATCTGAACGAAGCACACAGCTTCGGGCTATCTTCTGTAAGAGCACACTTCAATATTATGGCTTGGTCGGAAGACCCTGCGGAACTCAAACAGCTAAAGAACGATTGCGGTAGTGCGTTGGCACTAATGGAGTGTAAGCCCCGCCACAACACGACAGACGTTGCCACATTGTATTGGGCTGCAATGCCAGGCAATGCTGGCGATTTTCCGAGTGAGGAAAGTTTCTATACGTTTATAGAACCTGCCTTGTGCTTCTTTGCAGAAGAAACGAATTACCACAATTCGCCCTCTCCGTTCGGTATCAAAATGGCGGACAGGCTTACAGGAAAACCAATCCATTTGGATATTTCCGATTTGCCGATGAAACGTGGGATTATCACGAACAGAAACAAGTTCATACTTGGTCCGTCAGGTTCGGGAAAATCTTTCTTCACTAACCATATGGTACGCCAATATCACGAACAGGGTGCTCACGTTCTACTCGTAGATACGGGTAACAGTTATCAGGGATTATGCGAACTCATCAAAGGAAAAACCAAAGGCGAAGACGGTGTTTACTTCACGTACACCGAAGATAACCCGATTGCGTTCAATCCCTTTTATACCGATGACGGCGTGTTCGACATCGAAAAGCGGGAAAGTATCAAAACTCTGATACTCACTCTTTGGAAACGGGACGATGAACCGCCGACAAGGTCGGAAGAAGTAGCATTGTCCAATGCTGTTTCCGGTTACATCGAACGTATCAAACAAGATGATACTTATCCGTCATTTAACGGCTTCTATGAGTATGTAAAAGACGACTACCGCAAAGTATTGGAGGAGAAACAAGTCAGGGAAAAAGATTTTGACATTGCCAATTTCCTGAATGTTCTCGAACCCTATTACAAAGGAGGAGAATACGATTATTTGCTCAACTCCGATAAGCAGTTAGACCTTCTTTCCAAACGCTTTATCGTGTTTGAAATTGATGCGATAAAAGACCACAAAATCCTCTTTCCCATAGTCACGATTATCATTATGGAGGTGTTCATTAACAAAATGCGCCGACTGAAAGGTATTCGCAAACTTATCCTGATTGAAGAGGCTTGGAAAGCGATTGCAAAAGAGGGAATGGCAGAATACATCAAGTATTTGTTCAAAACCGTGCGTAAGTTTTTCGGAGAAGCCATTGTCGTAACACAGGAGGTCGATGATATCATCCAGTCGCCCATTGTGAAAGAAAGTATCATCAATAACTCCGACTGTAAAATCCTTTTAGACCAACGCAAGTATATGAACAAGTTTGATGATATACAGGCAATGTTGGGGCTTACCGACAAAGAAAAAGGTCAGGTACTTTCCATCAATATGAACAACGATGCAAGCCGCTTGTACAAAGAGGTTTGGATTGGTTTAGGTGGTACGCACTCGGCAGTCTATGCCACCGAAGTTAGTTTGGAGGAATACCTCGCCTACACCACAGAGGAAACCGAAAAGATGGAAGTGATGCAGCTTGCTGCGGAACTCGATGGTAACGTAGAACTCGCTATTAAGCATATCGCAATGCAACGGCGGGACAATTCAAATCAATAGTCATTAACAATTTAAAAAATCAGAACAATGAAAAAAGTAATGTATCTGGTGTGTACGGCACTGATGCTCGCCGTAGCACCGTCAGCAAAAGCCCAATGGGTTGTAACCGACCCCGCTAATTTGGCTTCAGGGATTATCAACAGTGCGAATGAAATCATACAGACTTCTTCCACCGTGAGTAATGTGATAAAGAACTTCAACGAAGTAAAGAAAGTGTACGACCAGGGCAAGGAGTATTACGACAAGCTGAAAGCTATCAACAACCTTGTAAAAGATGCCCGTAAGGTGCAGCAAACCGTACTCTTGGTGGGCGATGTGTCCGAAATGTACGTGCAGAACTTCGGCAAGATGATGAACGACCCCAATTTTTCGCCACAGGAATTGGTCGCTATTGGCAACGGTTATTCGGCACTGCTCAATGAAAGTACCGAACTGCTGAAAGAACTAAAGCAGATTGTAACCTCTTCAAGCCTTTCGCTGAATGACAAAGAGCGTATGGACATTATTGACCGTGTGTACAAAGAGGTAAAGGATTACCACAGCCTTGTACGCTACTACACCACTAAGAACATTTCTGTGAGCTACCTAAGAGCGAAAAAGAAAAACGATGCCCAAAGAGTGCTTGAACTCTACGGAACTGCTAACCAAAAATACTGGTAAACTATGGAATGGGATAATCTTCACGAACTCCTGCGATCGCTTTATGACGATATGATGCCGCTTGCAGGCGATATGGCGGCAGTAGCTAAGGGTTTGGCGGGATTGGGAGCATTGTTCTATGTAGCATTAAAGGTTTGGCAGGCTTTAAGCCGTGCCGAACCTATTGATATGTTCCCTCTGCTGCGCCCGTTCGCTTTGGGGCTGTGCATTATGTTCTTCCCGACTATCGTACTGGG
Organism: Sphingobacterium sp. 1.A.5; assembly: GCF_002734235.1. NCBI lineage: Bacteria > Pseudomonadati > Bacteroidota > Sphingobacteriia > Sphingobacteriales > Sphingobacteriaceae > Sphingobacterium > Sphingobacterium sp. 1.A.5. The sequence goes on along the minus strand of NZ_PEBA01000063.1, from coordinate 25,131 downwards.
AACCATCAATGCAGTGTTAAGCCCGGTGGTTGTAGGAACCCACCAAATACTCGAAGACCAGGTGATTGACCTGAACAAGCTGCAACAGCAGAAAGACCAGTTGGAATATGAGGCAATGGTCAGAAATCCTGAAACTGCCTATATGGTATCAGACGAAGAGTTTGATAAGAAACTGGACGAACTGGGTTGGTCGCCGTCCGACATTGGTACAATGGCGGGTATGTATATGGACAGGCAAGCCTACAAGATTGAAAAGGCGATAAAGGACTGGTTTCGCAATCTATTGGAAATACTCTTTCAGGCGGCGGCTTTGGTCATTGATACCATACGAACGTTTTTCCTGATAGTCCTCTCCATACTCGGACCAATAGCCTTTGCTATTTCCGTATGGGACGGCTTTCAGTCCACGCTCACGCAATGGCTCACGAGGTATGTAAGCGTTTACCTGTGGCTTCCCGTTTCGGATTTGTTCAGCTCAATGTTGGCAAGAATACAATCCCTCATTTTAGAACGGGATATAGCAATGCTTGCCGACCCCACCTACATTCCTGATACGAGCAATACCGTGTACATCATTTTTATGATTATCGGCATCATCGGGTACTTCACTATACCGACAGTAACAGGTTGGGTAATCCAAGCCGGAGGCGCAGGGAACTTTACCCGCAATGTAAACTCCACGGCAATGAAAGCCGGAAATATCGCCGGAGCAGGCGCAGGTTCGACAGTTGGAAACATCGGCGGTAAACTGATGAATAAATAAACAATTAATCATTCTAAAAAATGGAATTTAAAACGCTAAGAAATATCGAAAACAGCTTTAGGCAGATAAGGTTATATGCCATTGTGTTTGCGGTTCTCTGCACCAGTGTGGTAGGATACACCGTATGGCGTTCCTACCGCTTTGCAGAAGAACAACGCCAAAAAATCTATGTACTGGATAATGGTAAATCCCTGATGCTTGCCTTGTCGCAGGATGCAAGCATCAACCGCCCGGTTGAAGCAAGGGAACACGTCAGACGTTTCCACGAACTGTTCTTTACGCTTGCCCCCGACAAGAATGCTATTGAAAGCAATATGAGCAGGGCATTCAACCTTGCCGATAAAAGTGCTTTTGATTACTACAAAGACTTATCGGAAAAGGGCTATTACAGCAGGATTATTTCGGGGAACGTGCAACAACGCATAGAGGTAGATAGTGTCGTGTGCAACTTCGACAACTACCCGTATGCAGTGCGCACCTATGCCAAACAGTTCATCATCCGGTCAAGCAATGTAACCAGACGTAACCTGATTACTTCCTGCTATCTCGTTAACTCCGTTCGCTCTGACAACAACCCGCAAGGTTTCAATATTGAAAAATTTGCAGTCGTGGAAAACAGGGATATCGAAGTCATCGAACGCTAAAAACAATCTTATGGAAGCATTATCAGATTTAAAAACGTTCGCAAAAATCCTTACAGACAAAGGATATAACGGCTATTTCCATACGCAGGGTGCGTATGCCAGAAAGCTGAAAGACAGTATCAGCGAATTCCTCAAAAGCTGCCAAAAAGGTGCAGACAATTTACCTAAACAGGATTTATTTCTGACAGGCTACCTACAATGGTCGGGTGATGACAAGCCCCGTGTAGAATGCAGTATGTGGGTAAAATACCTGAATGGCAAATTTTCGCTTAGCCGTATGGAAATAGCCAAGAAAGACGGCTTCGGGCAGTTGCTTAAAAAATCAGAACTGGCAAACCTGTCCGTCATATCTGCACCCAAATTAACGGAAGCGGTCGCACTGGTCAACGATGAGCCAAAGCAACAGGCGGGTAAAAGTCCTAAGCGTTTCAAGCTGTAACAACAAATAGTAAGGCTATGAAAAAATTAAGAGCAAATATGGACAGGTACTTTGACCGGCTCGATGAACGTTGGCGGGCGTTGCCTTTGCGCAAACAGCGCCAATATACGCTGTACTTCTTTGTGGTTTACCTACTGCTCACCGTAGTGGTCATTGGCAAAGTGATGTACGACACCTCAAAGTCAGGTAACAATATGGTCATTAAACATATTGAGAACCCTGTCCTTAAAAATGGAAATCCTGCAAGGTTGCCGGATAGTGTATCAACAATTTTAAAAAATCAGATTTATGAAAGAAAATGAGAACAAAAAATCGGTTGTTCGGGTAACGGAGGGGAACCCGAATGAAACTGCTGATGTGTTGCAAGACGGCGCACAGAACAAAGCCGACAAACTCAAAAAGCCACTTATATTCCTTTTAATGGGAGTGGTATTTCTCGGCTGTATGTACCTGATATTTAAACCGTCGAAAGACAAAAAGGCGGTGGAGAACATCGGATTAAACGATGCCGTACCACAGGCTACCGGGGCAGGAATGCCTGCCGATAAAGGCAAGGCGTATGAACAGGAAATGCTCGAACGCAAAGAGCAGGAAAAGCGCAATGCACTGACCACGCTTTCTGATTATTGGAATACTGAAGACAGTGCATCTGCTGACAATGAAGAAGGTTTACCTGAACAAGATGAAGAAAGCAACGGCTTTGGCGGTGGCGGCAGAAATTCGGGAAGAAACGGTAATCATGGATTGAACAGCTACAGAAATATGCAAAGCACATTGGGTTCATTCTATCAGGATAATAATTCTGAAACAATGGAACTCCGCAGGCAACTGGACGAAATGAAAGAAAAGCTGGCCGAGAAAGATGTGCCACCTGTGGCCACCGTTGACGACCAACTCAAATTAATGGAGAAATCCTATGAAATGGCTGCAAAGTATCTTCCGCAAAATGCTAACACCGGAAATGCTGCTCCTGCCAACGGTGCAACTACTGGGGCTGCGGGTGCTAACCAAAAAGAGCAATTTGTATCGTTCACACCAACAAGAAAGAACATTGTATCAGCCTTGTACCGTGAACCGTCGGACAGTGCCTTTGCAGCCGATTGGAGCCAAACAAAAAGCCGCGGGTTCTATACCGCAGGTTCTACTGAAGAGGTAGTACAGCCTAAAAACAGCATCAAAGCCTGTGTAAACGAAGCCCAGACAGTAGTTGGCGAAACGGGTGTGCGCTTACGACTATTAGAGCCTGCTAAAACCCCGCAACGTACCATTCCCAAAGGAACAATTGTAACGGCTAATGCAAAATTTCAGAATGGCAGGCTACAATTAAAAGTTACCTCCGTAGAACTGGAGGGCAACATCATTCCGGTAGATATAATCATTTACGATTTGGACGGGCAGCAAGGCTTGTACGTTCCGTATTCGCCGGAAATGAATGCACTTACCGAAATGGCGGCCAATATGAGCCAGACAGGGGGAACAAGCGTAATGCTCACGCAGAATGCCGGACAGCAGGTAGCGGCTGATTTAAGCCGTGGCGTGGTACAGGGTATCTCAGGCTATTTCGCCAAGAAAGTAAGAACGCCAAAGGTTACACTGAAAGCGGGCTATCAGGTCTTTCTTGTATCTAAAAAATAATGTTGAACTCAAATAAATAAAACAATGAAAAATCATTTAAAAACCTTTTGGGCTTTTGCCCTGATACTCGGCTTTGCCGTAAACTCTTACGCACAGGACACCATCAGAACGCCGCTTGCCCTGGGCAAGATAGAACCGTACCGTATGGAAGTAACTTACGATAAAACTTCGCACTTGATTTTCCCGACCGCCATTCGTTATGTGGACTTGGGCAGCGAATACCTGATAGCAGGAAAAGCCGAAGATGCAGAAAACGTGTTGCGTGTGAAAGCATCTGTAAGGGACTTTGAGCCTGAAACCAATTTTTCCGTTATCACGAATGACGGTCGTTTTTACAACTTCAACGTGTATTACAGTTCCTACCCGGCGGCAATGAGCTATGACCTGCTCACGATGCAGAAAGCGGTAGATAAAGCCAATGGTAACGATGTGCTTTTTGAAGAATTGGGCAACAATTCGCCCTCGCTGGCAGGCTTGCTACTGGAAACCATTTACAAGAAAGACAAACGCATTGTAAAGCATATTGGAGCTAAGAGCTTCGGCATTCAGTTTATGCTCAAAGGCATTTACATCCACAACGGCAAATACTATTTGCATACGGAATTGAGAAACCGTACCAATGTGCCATTTCAGATTGATTTTGTGAATTTCAAGGTAGTGGATAAAAAGGTAGCCAAACGTACCGTAGTACAGGAACGTCCGATGATACCGCTACGCACTTACAAACCATTGGACGAGATCGGTGGAAAAACCATCGAGCAAAACGTGTTCATGTTAGACCAATTTACCATTGCTGATGACAAGGTATTACTGATTGAGATTTTCGAGAAAAACGGTGGCAGGCATCAAACACTTCAGATAGAAAACTCTGATTTAATCAAGGCTCGTTTGATTAACGATATGCACCTGAAATTTTAATAACCCTTTAAATAAGATAGCAATAAAATGAAAAAGTATATCTATACCGTGATGCTTGTTTTAATGGGCATCACAATGGCACAGGCACAACGAATGCTGCCTAAACAGAAAGGCTTGGAAATAAGCACAGGCGTATTATCCAATGATAAGATTGGCAATGATTATTACATCAGTGTAGCGATGACTGTAAATGGTAAAAACGGCAATTACCAGCTTTGGGCATTGGAATATACACACCAATACCACGACTATAAAGACCTGCGCATACCGCAGGAAAGTTATAGTGCCGAAGGCGGTTACAGTTTCTACTTGTTGGGCGATGCCCGAAAAAACATCACGCTGAATTTAGGAATAACAGGCGTAGTCGGTTATGAAAGCATTAACCGGGGCGAAGCTATGTTGTATGACGGATCGAAGATACTGAGCGAGGACAATTTTATCTACGGAGCTGGTGGACGGCTCACATTTGAAACGTACCTGTCCGACCGATTTGTATTAGTCCTGCAAGGGCGTACAAAAGTCCTTTGGGGTAAAGACTTAGAACAGTTCCGACCGTCCGTAGGTATGGGATTAAGGTTTAACTTTTAAAACAGAAAACAATGATAGCAATATTCAATAATTTCAGAATAGGATTACTGCCGATATATGTATTCCTGGCAATCCTCACAGCTTCGGTTACGTTGGTATCTTGTAGCAAAGATGATGAACTCGAAATACAAAAGGACTTTCCTTTTGAGGTCAAAGTGATGCCAGTGCCTAAATATGTTGCCAACGGCCAGACGGTAGAGATCCGCATTACAATACAGCGAACTGGAAATTATAGCAGCACCCAATATTTCCTTCGCTACTTCCAGTTTGACGGAAAGGGCACACTTAGGTATTACGATGAGCCGCCGTACCTACCTAATGATCTGTATGAGTTACCAACCGAGCAGTTCCGTTTGTACTATACTTCGGCATCTGCAGTATCTCAATCCTTTGAGGTTTGGATTTCGGATAACTTCGGGAACGAAAAGCAGATAACTTTTCAGTTTAACAGTAGTGATTAATACAGCATGTCAATTCATAAAAAACGGCTTATTGGATTGGTAAGCCGTTTTTGTATTGAATACGCATCGTTCAGGGGCTAAACAAATATTTTTTTGTAAATTCAAATAGTGGAAATAAACTATGGTTGCATCACTCGTTATAGGTATCATATTTTTGGTTGCAGGCTTGGTACTTCGTTACTGGATTAACCGTAGAAAGTTTTACAGGCGCAGCTCTATGGGAACTGAGGGGTTCTCATCTTATGAAAGTTCGATTTTCATTAAATTGATTGAAAAGGTTGGCAAATGGATAGCTTATGCGTTGATTATATTTGGGCTGTTGTCGTTATGGGTTTATTCCCTTGAAAAAAAGGAAAAACAGCAGCCTGACGTAACAACCGAACAACCTGCCCAACGCAGATAATTATTACAGAATTTTAAAAGCAAATCGGATAGCCCAAAAGGTTATCCGATTTTTTATGACTACAAATCCGTACAAATAAAAGAAGAGAGCCTTAACGGCAAATATATTTCATCTGGGCTATGTTTTATATAATCTTCTTTAACATCATCCCACATAAAGCCTGGTCTAACTAGCGTAAAGTCATTTATTTTATTTACTGATTGAACATAGCTGTAACCCCACGGAGATTTGTAAATAATTTGACCTTGAACTGCCAGTGTATCGAAGTTTTTTTCTGCAAGTTGCTTCATAACTTTTTTAAATGCTGGACAAACTTTGTAATAAAACACCATCAGATTCTGTTCAAGTCCTTTGGTTCGCTGTTTTAGGTCAGAAATTCTAAGATTGATTTTAATTTGCAAATCATCAAAATTATTTTCAAAATCATCAATATTTTTCCACCCTAAATAATGAAGCGTGTTTAGAAGCATTGAAAAAAAGTAATGCATCTCGCCATCTTTCCAATAATTGTTTATCAGGCAAACAATCGTGTTTACAAGTGCATCGGCTTTTAATTCCTCAACTTTCTTTTTTGTATAATCAAATTCGTATTCTTTAAAGCCTGTTCTTGCCAACATTAAAAAGTCGCCTATTAAGTTTAAACAACAACCTTTCACATTATTGTTGTCATAATTGTTGCTAAACGGAAGATAGCTAAAGAAATGTTGCTTTTCTTGCTCGTCGTATTTTTCTGTTTTGCCTCCATATTCAAGTATCAGCTCAAGCGTTATCAAATATTTGGTTAAGTCTGTTAATGTGGGTTTATAGTTTTGGGGTCTATTGTTACCATAAAGAAGTTCTTGCTGATTATAATACAGATTATCAAAATAGCTTGTCAATTTTCTTTTTTCAGACTTTAGCAACGCAAAAGAAAGATTACGAACTATTTTTACTTCGTTTTTCTCATTGCCATCAATGTTACCTAAATTTTCTTCCTGTTCATCAATGCTAATATCAATCTGTCTGTTTATGGACAGAGATTTTGAGTGAATGAATTTTAAAACATCTAAAACCCGAAGCGAAAGAGAAGAAAGCAAAAGACTTTTCTCATACGCAGAATGCTCAATTGGTTTGTAAGAAGAAAGGTCATACAGCTTTTCGGGCTCGTTGTTTCCGTCTCTTTTTGCATCTGTAGTTTTACGGCTATTCAGAATACTTGCACTTTCTTCGTTTTCCGTTTCATCAATTATCGCATAATGCAACAAGTCGAGAACTTTGCTTAGTTCTCCATTTTGGATTTCGCTGTAAATCCTTTCTATGTCTTCAGTTTTAGGATTTGGATGGGTTTTGGCAAGATGAAAATAATCAGACACCAAAAGTTTGTTTGATACAAATTCATCCTCCATATTAGCCAATTGAACGTACTGAAAACTACCTAATTCTGCATTGAGTTTTACTTTTAGTTCTTGCTCAAACTTCGAGAATGTTTGGGAATGAAAATATCGGTTCTCTTTATCAAAAAGCATAAATTTAAACGGTTCTGAGAAATTGCCATTTAAGTGAATTGTAAGCTCATCATAAATCAATTCTGCGCTAAGAAGTTGAACCTGAAATTTATTATTCTTGATTATCGTTTCATAAATGGATTTATGAGCTGTAGAAGTAAAATCTGAAAGTTGTTTTTTGTTGCCAACTTTCAATTTTATGCCTAATTTATTAAGCAAGCCACCTTTTTCAGATCGTATAAGAAGTGAAACTTCTGCATTTGCATTTTTTCCTGCTAATGCCAAGCCCTCCGGTGTTATATTGGCACTTCCGAAAAGGCAAAATTCTTTACCATCTTTTGTTTTAATATGGATAATCTTTCCGTGAAGTTTAGAGTTTGAATTATCAGATTTCGAATATTGAACTCTACTGATACCAGCATTGCACCAGTCGTAAAATGAAAATGTTTTACTTAAATCCATTGCCGATGGAATAAAACCACTTTCTTCTAAAACCACATTAATATCTGCTTTTGGGAAAAGATTTTTAAGCTCTTGCAGTACCTTTCCTTTGCTATCATAAAATGGAGAAATGGTAGTAATTTCAACAATTTTTTCGTTGCTAATATGTTTTAATAGCTCATTCCAAATCGAAGAGGTTTCGGAATTGAATAAAAAAGCAACTTTCTCTTTTTGTGAAGTATTTAAAAATTCAAACGGTTTTACTGCTGGTAATTCATTAAGCCATTTTGAATGTTCAATTATCCACCTTGTGGTCTTTTCATTCATCTGACCTTTAACTGTTGATGAAAGCATCGATAAATAATTCCAAGCAGATGAAAATATTGGGGCGTTCTCGGTCGAACGAATATCAAAATGATATGCTCCCCAAATTTCATCGTTGTTTCCATTTCCCGAATTGGTAAGATTTCCTGAACCAACAATTAATAAACCCTCCTTATCGCCAAATAGCATCCAGATTTTTGGATGAAATACTGAATTTTGAAAAACAGGATAAAGTGAATAACCGGCAGTAAGTTGCATTTCTTCGCCAGTGGCTTGTCGCATCAACTCTGAATAATAGTAGCCGTCAATAAAAACATTAATGTTTCTCACACCACACGAACGCAACCATTTCATTGCTTTCATTTCAAAAAAGTAAAAGTCAAAGCTGAAAGTGGTAAGAATACAAGAATGGTATCTTCTGCTTCCAATTAAAGTCAAAATGTTTTCTCTTTCTAATGCCATTAGTCAACCAAAAGTTTTGTGTGAAGCGGAGACAAAACCTTTTCCTCGTCGATTACCTGCAAATCAAACATTATGTTTTGCAAAGCATTCATTCTCGGCGATGTATTTCTTGGTGGAAATATGTCGATGAAACGGATGTATTGTTCTTCTATAAAAAATTTATGCGTGGATTGTGAGCCATTACCCATTTTTCTAAGGGCAACCATTGTGTGTCTGTAAATTATTTTGCGTAAAATAAATTGTTCAACAAAATCTTTAAGAATTTCTTTCTCTGCTTTATGAACTGTAAGGATGCCATCAACCATATTTCCATCTCTTTCTGTTCTCTTTCTACTCATAAATTCTTTCAAAGGATGCAATTGTTCTCTATTATTTTTGAACAGCTGAAGTAAAAGCATGAAACCGTATTTACCAGCAAGAATTGGGTCGTTGGTTTGGTTGATTGCTCTTTTCGTTTCCTCTTCGTCGTTCGTATCTGGAATGAGTGATAAAATTTCTGAAACTAAAGATGTGGGCTGTATTGATTGGTTAAAATCTTTGCAAATTTCTTTTGAGATGCTATCCGAAAACTTCTCAACAAAAGACGGCAAATATTGGTCTTGTTGAAAATCGTAAAGATGTTGCAGCAATGCCCAAAATATTGTTCCGCAACTGTATTGCCAATATTCATTTAGTTGATAGCAATACCAACCGATGTTTGTTTCTGTTTCGGGTTGAGTGCTTGAACCTAATTTTTTATGATAGCTTTCGAGCAAAAATTTATACCAATTATAGTCATTATCGTTTTGAACCGCTGTTTTTATTAGCGATAAAATGGTTTCTCTTCTATGAAAAGTCACCAATTCTTCAACTTCTTGGCTTGGCTCATCTTTGTCAAGGAGCATTTCCATATACAATTGCCATTCACTGCTTTCAGTTTCTATAGTCTCAATCGCAAAATATTTGATTAGTTCTGGTATATCCGATTGGTAAAGCTTTCCTTTTTTTATGTTGCTGTAAAATAACTCTTTTATTTGGGGGGATAATGATATCTCAAAAGCATTAGCTAATTGTTTTCCTGAAACTTTTTGTCTGGGATGTGGTTGGCTTATATTGTAAACAACGTCTCCAAAATCATTTACCGCAGTAATAATTAATGAAAGAGCTTGCATCGCCCCATAATAATATTGCCCAAAAGCACCGGACGGATATTTCCAATACACATTTTTGTCTGTACCGTCTTTATCAGCCCCCTCAGCTAAATCAAAATAATCATTTTCAATCGTGTTGAGTAGGTTTGATGCGAAATTACTTCCTGTAATTTGCTGAACTGCTTTCCGCTGACTTTGCATTATGATAGCAATCATTAACTCAGCCCTGCGAATAAAGCGGTATTGCTCTTTTGAATTTCCCTTTTTCTCTGTTTTAAAGTAAAAATCTAATAACCAGCAATAAAAGCCATAGTACCGCAGTCGATTAGTCAAGTTAGAAATTCCGGGCAACATCGTTGCATAAGTTGCCTCTGAAGTTGTCTGAAGCCCTAATGGGTCAAGTCCTGTAATTAAATTTATTGATGCTCCCCAAAACGGATAGTTTGATTTGCCTTTTTGTAATAATGCCATTTAAAAATTCTTATTGAATTTGTTATTAACCTATAATTTTCAAATTTACAAAATAAACTATGCTGAAATTTATCGCGGAGCCAAACACTACCTTTCAGAGCCAAAGCCTGCAACATTTTCTAACGCTATCATAAGCATTTATAAATTCGACTTCCATAGTAAAATTGAGCAAACAATGGAAGTAATTGCAATACAAAAGTCGGCACTAGACGGAATGAAAAATGAGCTAAAAGCACTTTTGGAATTGACCGAAAATGCCACACAGAAATATACGCCCATTTTTAAAGCGGAACAATGGCTCGATAACCAGGAAGTATGTCTGATGATGAACATTACCAAGCGGACTTTACAGACCCACAAAAGCAAAGGACTATTACCGTATTCAAAACTGAACCGTAAAAATTATTATAAACGCTCAGATGTACAGGCTTTGCTCGAAGCCGGACAGCTGGACAATACTACTGAAAATGGATTTATTCACGAATGATAGTGACGATATCATCGCCCACAGGGAAATGATTACACAGCTACGAAATCGTATTGAACAGATATTAAAAAACTACCGTCCTGTAATGAACGGTGAAATATATCTTTCGGGCGAAGATGTGTGCAAGCTGTTACATATCAGCAGACGGACTTTACAGCAATATCGTGATGACCAAATACTCCCATACATCCAGATAGGCGGCAAAATCATTTTTAAGCAAACCGACCTTTTACGGATACTTGAACAAAACTATGTCTGCAATGGACAAAAGAACAAGTAACGGATTTCAAGCAATCATATTTCTATATCGAAACGAGTTTAGTATCTTTGCTATGTAAAATATAGAAATACTTAAAGTGTTTTTGCTTTAAGTCCCACATTGAAAACTGGTAATTTTTAGACAACGGGACGATAAGGAAGAACGCTCATGCCATAGGCGTGGGCGCTCGCTTATTCGTTGTCGGGTATACCAGTACCTCAATGTGCGGTAAGTGTAGTTGCCTGCGCTTTCTTTTTGTGCAGGAACTTCATCTAACTCAAAAAAAGGTAACGTATGAAAACTGGTACTGTACAAGAAACAATCTCCCTGTCTTTTATCAATGACAAAAGCCCTGTAACCGATAACATCTGCAAAGATCTCGCTGCATCTGGAATGGAAATACTATCTCGGTCAGAAAGCATTGAAAATGGGCTAACACAGTTGTCTTCATTGAATGAACTCCCCAAAGTCTGTATTATTGACTTGGATTTTTACGACCAAAATGTGCTTAAACAGCTTCAAGAATTAAGGAAAGAGTACCCTGCAATCAAACTGGTTGCCCATAGCGATATTGATGATGAGAAAGTTGGGAAATCTCTTTTAGAGATTGGGTTTTCAAGTTATCTACTACTTGGAAGCGATGTTGATGATTTTAAGAAAGCTATCTTCAGTGCTTAAGACTATATTTCATCATCATCGTCTCCATACCAACTTGAAGTATCCACATCGTAGTCATCGACCTCAAACTTAGAGGACGGAAAATCCTCTTCAATTTGATAGCGTATCTTCGTTTCAAAAGGGAATGTTTCTGGCAAGTCTAATCCATCACCTTCACGTCTTTCTTTATTAGACCCATATTCAAGAATCACATGTAAATCTCCAAAGACGTCCACTACAATTTCATATTCATTAATTTCTGAAATATGATATTCTGACACTTCACTATATTCCAGTGAATGGTGAGGTGCAAGTCGATCAACATTCTCAAAAAAATTAGTTACAACGGATGATACCATATGCTCTTCGATATGTCCATCAAGGAATTGTTTAAGATCTTCACGATAGTTCTCAATTGTTTCTACCAAACTAATAAAAGAGTTAAGTACATCTTGGCTCATACGCTCAATTTCAGAATCGCTAATATTAAACACCTCAGGATTAATATGGGTATACTTGCTTAAAGTATTGATTGTTTCTTTTACATCCTTTATCATGTCTTTGAGTTCGTCAACCTCAAATCCCCAACGATCTAAAAAAGTGTCGTCTATTCCACCTTGGACTGCGTATTTAATTCTTTGGTTTCTTGTAGGTTTTCCGTCTGCAGTTTCGGGGCTAAACCAAACACAATTTTTCACACGTTCTTCCGGAGCAAGGTTATATAAAAAATGTCGTGACAACTCCCTTATAGAGCATGCAAAATTATTAAAGCGAAGTTTGTTTGTTCGATCATTTAAGCTAGCAATTGAAGCTTCAAATAAATCCAACTCAAATTGGTTGGATAGTAATTGTTTTATTTTTTCGGCTTTCTCCATAGTCTCTACATATAAAAGCTGTATTTAAGCTGCATACTATCTTCTTGGTTCAAATATTTTAATATTTCTCCAACATTTCTCGCACATTCAATTGTAATAGGCATCTGCCTATCAAATTGTGTATTATTCCAATTCATTTTGGTTAATGCAAGGATTTCATCGCAAATGATGTTTGGAGATTCATCATGTTGTGCTAATTTTATTTCAATGGCTCGAGGGATATATCTACCTGGATACGTTTCGTAGTACGGCACAGATCCTCTTGTATATAGCAAGTGGTGTTTATAACTCATAGCGAAATGTGTTCCCCTCATCGGCGGATAATTGCCATTCCTGTATAATCTTAAATCAGATGTTTGTATAGAAACTAAGTCAACTTGATTTATATGCAAATCACGAGCTGCTTGGGTAAACCCGTAAACTTCATCTTCACTGAAGTTAGAGGTCTTATGGATTACTAGTCTTTTCGGAAAAATTTTTACGGCTTCATAATATTCAGTTAGGGACTGCTTTAGAAGATTGAATGCTTGTTCTTCACTTAGATGTGGTGTTCTATCGTTTTTTTTCAAAGTAATTTCCTCACCTCTTAAAATGACACCTTTCCCTAACTCATTAAATATTTGGGCAATACTTGTTTGTGTTGAGCTTCTATCTCTACTTTTAAAGAAGCTTATACCGGCATAAAAAGTAGTTTCAGCAGTGTCTTTTCTGATCAATGCCCAAGGCGTTCCTGAAGCTTTATAGTATAATGCTGTAAAAAAATTCCAAGCAACCGTTGCAGGATCTTGCATCTCTTTGGTTGGTTTTGCAACTCTATCCCTAATGATTTGGATAGGCACATTATATTGCATTGCCTTTGCTTTAAGATTTCTCCTGAAATTCTGTTCTTTTGAAGAAACCTCATCTTCATCAAAATCACGTTCATGAACTTCAGTTTCTTCTTCATCTTCACCAGAAGCTTTTGCCTTAGCTTCGGTAATATGTTTCATTAAATTTTCAGGCAAAGCGCAAAGAATTACATCTGGTTTTTTGTTTTTAGATAAGAATTTGATTTCAGCTAAATAGAGTTCTGTAATTTCTGCAATTATCGTTTCCAGGGAGTTGCTTTTCTTGACGATTTTCTCTAAATCAGAGTTATTTAACTTTCTTAGGTATGTATCATCATAATTGATCTCGCACTTAAAGCCTATACTTTTATTGAAACCGCAAAAATTTAGAAAAAGGTTGGGATGTGGGGTTTTACTTTGTTTTCCATCAATATGGGTTTTGCATGATTCTATCCATTCTAAAACTGCATCAACACTGTCAGATTTTCCAACTACTCCAATGGTGATTTTTTCAGGTCTAACTTGATCAATATCAAATGGATTAAAATTGTAAATGCCACTTTTAGGACAAATCTGATGTCCTAAGCCAAATTGTAATGATGGTTCTTCTATATATCTTAATTTCATTGATCAGAAAAAATTGAGTTGGTTAATTCGTTATCAAGGCTTATTTCCGTTGGAGTAAACTCAGATGTTTCTTCAACGATTTTAACGGGTATCCATTTTTGTTCATCTAGGCTGGGAGATAAACTTAATGGCTCATTTTTCGAGGTCTGCAGGTATGGATATTCAGTAACAAACAGGTCCGTATAAGATAAGTAGTACGCAAAGAATCTAAAGTAATTGTAAACAGAATTGTTATTCTCAAGTCGTTTTATTCCTGCCATATATGCTGATTCAAATCGACTTTCCCTATATCCACCCGGATTTGTAAAGCTCCATGTTGGATTTATGACCAAATACCAATCTATTTCAAAATTTAAAAAAGATGCTTTGAATGCTAAGTGTCTATAACAGATTATGTGCCCCTCCTTCTTATTTGTCATTTCGAATATTACTGTCTTGGTAGACTCTTTTTTACCCTTCCATCTAATTTGCTTTGCTTTAGGAGGTCTTGAATTGGCAAATCTGAAAATTCCTCTTGGCGGGAAGAATTCTATTCCTTTATAATAGCAAAGTTGGATCAGAGATTTTCTTAAAAGGTTTTTGAATACTTTGTTACTCGCTTCATCTTGTTCGTAGAAGTCTTTACAATCCAAAGTAGTTATTGTGCCAGCATCTATAATTTTTCTCAATGGTTCGTTGTTTTTAGATAAATCCCGAAAAGTATAAATACACTTTTCATGTAAAATCCAGTCTTCAAAATATACTTTATTTTGTTTTAAAGCCTTTTTGACCAGTGTGTTTGGCTTCAACTTTTTCACTTTCCTTTTTCCAATACTCTCCAAATAATCGTTTAGATTTTCGAGGATAGCTTCTTCATTAATAAACAATTCTGCCTTATACAAAACCTTCGGAAATGATATTTTAACCATGTTAGGCGAAATATCTTCTGGCTCGTTATTCAAGTATCCATTTTCGAACTTAAGCTGGCGCTGTTCAATCTGTATATCCGAAAACTCATGCTCGTATAATTTAGAAATCGCTTGAATTTTGGGCGTTGAGCTTATAGCATTTATTTTCTGAAGAATAACGTCCTTGTCTATAATATGGTCACTTGACTCAAACCCAAAACTATCGGGTATTACATCTTTCAGTTTTGCATCATTGTATTGCGGCTTCTTTTCTGTGAGAATATATAAGTAGAGTACATCAAACTCATTTTGTAGGTCATACTTTGAGAATGTTTCGAGCGTAGTCCTAATTTTATCAAGAGAAGATGTTGACGTAATTTGAAAAGCCACCCTATTCTTAAAGTCGGCCAGATCAATTGCTGGAAAATTTTTCTTTTTTGTAGAATTAAGATTTTCAAGTTCCAACCCGAAAACCTCATTTAATAACGGTACCAAAAAATTCTCTGCATGGATATTAATATGATAATTTCCTATTGCATTAAACCCTTCCACTTCGTGGACAAATCTCGCTGCACAAGTAGTGATCTTGTTGATGTATTCAATCCTGTTCAATTTTTGAAATATTTCGAGGTTTATTATTTAGTTTGTGACATATACTTTATCTTCTTTTCGGCAACTCTAAGAGTTTTATCCGCCAACGATTCGTCTTTTAGCTCAATTGCAATTTTCTCACTGAGGTATTGAATAAGTAATTCTTCTCGTTCTATGCCCAAAATATCTGCGAGTTTAAAAACCTGTTCCTTATTGATATTTCTTTGCCCTCTTTCAATTTTACTCAGAATTGCTGTATCCATTTCGAGCAAAGCAGCAACTTGCCTTAAGAGAAGCCCTTTCTCCTCTCGTTTAGCACGTAATATTTCTCCAACTGTTTTTTTATAATCCATTTTGTGTATTTGAAATATTCTACTTGACAAATAATGTCAAATATACGTTATTCCTTTAACTATTAATCGCATTGAGCAGGCAATATATTATTAACCAGTTATTGTGGCTCTTCAAGGTAATTATCTGATAAAATTAATAACTGTGTGGCGGTAAATAATGCGGCGTTCTTTTGCTTCTTTTCTTTGGTCGCCAATGTGGCAAGAAAAGAAGTTCCCTAAAACAACAAAAGGGATAATGAACATCCCTCAAATAATGTCGCAACCTGTTTGGTAAAATGTGCCGGAATGAATGGTGGGTAGGCATCCCATTTTGCCAAAGAGGTTGCTCCGATTTATGCAAAAAGACTGTCCCGACCATCGGGAGGGAGTGTCTTTTTGCCGCCCGATTTTCCAATCAGGCGACTTTTATAGGATGGGTTCGGAAATCTTTCAGGTTGTGAAAAAATCCCCTGTATGGTGTCAAACCATTTTTAAACATACCCCATAACAGTGAACAACCCATCTGAACCAATGAGGAATTGATATACAAGTCCTGCTTTTCCAACGCTTCGGCAAGGGAACAGCTCGGTGTATCGTCTTCCAGTTCGGATTGTTTAAGCAGTTCGCCAAATTCATCCGTAACCATTGGCAGGCTTGCCACCGTTTCATATTTCTCTGAATTGGGTTGGCGAATTTTTCCTATGGTAGATAGTAAAACTTGTCCTGTATGTTGACTGTTGCCGAAGTCCAACCAATAACGTGGGCGGTTGGAATAGGGTCTTCCATTGCTCAATTCACTTAATATTTCCGCAATTTCAAATCTTGCTTTTACGCTATCCACACAGGAAATATAAATACTTCCTCCTGCATTTTCGGGGAATCTGTCGCTATTGTCTTTTTCAAATTTCCTTGCTTCCGCTTTCCAGTTCGTACCTGAGAAGCGATTTATACGGTTAATGATAGCAACAGATTTGTACAAACCGACCTCACTTTCTGCAAAACGCTGTCTTCCTAAATTGGCTTGGGTAATTACATCATCATCCCAAAGACGAATAAACAACCCTGCGTGTCCTAACTCGTTTAGGCTGTGGTTCATCTCAAGCAAGGCAGTCATTACTTTTGAGCCTGTACCACCTGCACCGATTACGTTTACCGTTATGGGATTGGTAGGATTTATCAAATCGCTGTCCGTAAAATGGACTTTTAAAATTTCTTTGCTCATTACAATATCGTTTTTATGGTCTTGTTTGTCTTTTTCAATATATCTTTAGGAAAGGCTTTGTCTGTGCCGATGAGGTCTTTCCAAAGGCTTACACAATTTCCTTTTATGGGGTTGTGTTCGTTTACCAAGTGACTGAAATAGCTGTTAAAAAAGTAGCTTTCCCACGCTTGCATAAATTCTTCAACCGAAGCAGAATTTTTGATATTGATATCTACAGTTCCCATACATACGTGTCCGTCCTCGTAAATATTGAAAAATGGTGCGTGAAATAATACGGTATTCTCGGTAGGTCTTCGGTCTTTTTCTAGGGCGAAAACAATAAGGCTCTGTTTGCTTGCATACCAAAGCATTGCAGGTACTTTCGCCGTACCGTTTGGTATTTCAAGACTTTCAGTAAAGAACATTTTGACTTTTCGTGCTTTGGTGTACCAAAGTACCGTACCGTTTTCACTCGGATTAATGTGCAGGACGTTGGTAGGCAGAATGCCGTTAGATTTTAAAAATGCCTTGCTCTTTTCCTTTTCCGTATTGAGTGCTTTTGCCAATTCTTTAGCTTCTCTCTCGGTCAAAGGATGGGCGTTGATTGGATTACCGTTCCTATCCATATCAAAATGCTCTACATAGGTGGTTCTATTACTTCCTTTGGTTTGGTAAAAAACCAAAGCCGATAAAGGGTGGTAAAGCGTTCCAAAGTTTTGTGTTATATCTTTCATTTTAGAGTATCTAAAAGTTATTCAGTATGTATATCAATTCCTCAATTAAGGCAAAAACACGGTTTTCAAATTCAAGGGTATTTGCAGTAATATCACTACCATCAAACCTTTTCACAATGGTGGGTTCTTCCATTTGTCCGTATTCTTGCAACTCGGTGTTCACGCTCTCAAAAAGTGTTTGAAACAAAATACCTTTTGCATCGGCACAGAACGAAACGTACTTTTCCACACCTATACTATTTTCCATATCTTCTTCGCTTGCTTCTCCGCTTGGCAGGGCATTACGGTTTATGGTAGCATTCGGGTATTGTTCATACAAGGCAAAGGCTTCACTTGCCAGTTTGTAGCAATCTTGGTCAAAGCTGTCTTTGATTTTAAAGGAGTTTAAACGGACTGCAAATCGGCTCAAATTGTGCTTGTTGTAAATTTTCTGCTCCATACGTTCGCCTATCTGTTCTGATTGCCTAATCTCGCTTAAATACGTTGTCGTGTCCTCATTCTCGTCATCGCTTACAATCCACTCTGTTACCATTTCATACATCCAATACAGATAACTGTTTTCCTGTCGATAGTAAGGAACATTTGCAATGTGGTATAGGTACGCACACACGGATTGCAATAGCTGTACGGCTTGCTTGCGATTGGGATGCTTAGATAGTCGGTACAATGGCACTACGGGAATGTAATACAGGGTTGCACCTGTACTGTACCGTTCTTCACTTACGAAATACGTTTTCTTACTATCCTGTATCAAACGGAGTTCTTCCCAATCACGAAACTTCTTTCTTAACTGTTCCTCTGTGGAATCCAAAGCTAAAGCGATATTGTAGGGATAGCCGTACTGCCTGGACTGCATAGGTTGTATACCGTAATGCCCTGCCAATTTGGAAAGGGACTGATAAAAATCCCTTTCCGTCTTTTCCGATTTTCCACAAGCCTGTACGGTTTGTGCTTCTTGCAGTTTAGGCAGAAATGAGCATTTTAGAAAACCATTGGTAGTACCGTTATCGGTACCGATTTCATTTTGTCTTTTCTTATTTCGTCTGCGTTCTTTGGTCTTTGCATCCAATCTGCGAACTCGCCCAACTGTTTGTGCAAAGTCTTCTGTTTCGGTTGCTGTAGGGTTTTGATGATGCCCGATATGATATTGCGTTGCATAATTCATTTTTTTTGATTTTTGATTTAACCTTTCGTTCCCATTACACTCTCAAATCGGTACTGTATTGTATCGTCACGGATAACAGGGGCAGATACTTTGGCAGTGGTCAGTATCGGATAAGAATTTGCATAGAAATTCATTACGGCTTCCACGCTCCAACGTGGTTCGGGGTCAGTCAATGGAATATCCTGTCCTTTATCTTTGAGTATGAAAATTCTCGGTAATACTGTTGCTAATAACATAATGTTCGTTTTTAATTGTTAATATTCTACTTCTTCGTTTGTTGTATTTATTGGGCAATAGGTAGCAACCTCCTCCGTTTTTGGCGGTTCGGGTTGCTCCTCCGTTACTCCACCAAAAAGGCTCGGTGTCCCGAACTTGTCGGACAATGACGTTTTGCGTTTGCGTATCTCGTCCGCTTTTTCGGGAAACTCCGTAATGTCGGGTACTTTCATCCACGCTTCACGGAACTTGCCCTCTTTCTCCAACTCGTCCACCTTTGCCATACCGTCTTTGTACTTCTTGTCTTTGGTTTCTTTTTCCTTTTTGGCTTTCTCGGTTTTCTGCTTCTCCATTTCGGATTGCAGTTTGACGGTTTCCATTTGCTTCATAAAGGCTTCCATATCCACCATTAAACCCGATATGGCTTTAATTGGTGCGTTTATCTGCTCAAAAAATCCCTCGTCAAACTCCTGCGAAGTGGCGTTAAAAATCAATGGGGGAATGAGGTTTTTCGCACTATCTCCGCATTGCTCATTGTTGAGCAATACTGTTACGATTAGTTTGTTTTCTATCCCCTTAGAAATGTTCAGTTGCAATATTCCTGTAAAATCCAACTGCTGTACTTGATTGAAAAAATTTGTGTTCATTGCTGTGAGTTTTAATGTGTTGTTACTTGTTCTTTGATGGCTGTAAGTTTCTCGTACATATCCGCCCAATAGGCTTTTTGCCTCTTGTCGAACTCGGAAAAACGCTCGTCCTCGTGGCGGTATTCTTTGTACCGCCCTGCTATTTTTATGGCTTCCTTTAAATCCGTTACTTCGATTTGGCAACCGTTTAAATCTGTTACGTACATCATTAATCGTCTTTTAGGATTACCATCGTGTTATGATTAAAGGCATAGTCAAACGCACCGTTTGATACCCTATGCCTTCT
Source organism: Sphingobacterium sp. 1.A.5 (assembly GCF_002734235.1). NCBI lineage: Bacteria > Pseudomonadati > Bacteroidota > Sphingobacteriia > Sphingobacteriales > Sphingobacteriaceae > Sphingobacterium > Sphingobacterium sp. 1.A.5. Next base: position 5,177 of record NZ_PEBA01000063.1, on the reverse strand, counting down.
TCGCAGTTCCACGCCCTCATCATCCCAACCAAAATCGGGAAGACCGTTTACCCTTGCCACAAGCTGTGCATTGGTCAAGTGCTTAAATCGCTCCCTGCAAAACTTTTCAAGGTCTGTTTCTTTGGTAATTCTATCTGTTGTTTCCATCTTTGATTGCTTTAAGTGTTAATGACTGATTTCTGCTATTTGGTCAATCCTGCCATAGATTATACTCCGTAGGCTCGTTTTGTCGGGTGCGCTGTATTCCTGCCAACTGTCGTACTGCTTCACTACATAGGTTTTTAGAATATCATCAAACCCAAACCGATAACCCATTAGGGGAACTGCCCCGTTAAAAAAGGCGTTTCGGTTTACCGCTTCCGCAATCCAATTTTTCTCGGCTCGGCTTAGCTTCTCGCCCTTGTTCAGTTTTTCCCTTAGCTGATAGACCTTTGAGGTTTTCAGCGTTTCCAATTCGGGTACTTCGTGGCTGACAAATTTTATCGCTATGGCGTTCGTTTCCATTGTAACTGCTTTTGAATGTTATGCGTTAATCTTCGGTGGCATAAACCCCATTTACATAGTAGCCGTGTAATTTTTCCCAAAGGCGTACTAAACCGTTCGTGTCTATATAGAAATGCTCTGTACGATTGCAGTAAATGATAAATACGCTTTCGCCTTTGTGCTTCTTTTCAAGGCTCTTGGCTCTCGCCAAATTTTTGGCTTCCTCTATTGTTATCGCTTTCATAAAACTTATTTTTAACAGGCTACCACCGATTGTGGCGGTAGCCTGTGATTATCTAATTGAGGTTTAGGATTTCCGCACCGTCTGTCGCAAAGGCTGTACATAGGTCAAATGCTTTTTGTCCTTTCATTTGAGCCGTTCCACCCAATACAATACTCTGTAACTTGGCTTCGTCATCCCTGTAATTGCGTACATTTTGGAAGTAGCCTGTAACAGCATTGTATGCTCCGAACAATGTGCCTTTTGTAGTGTCCATTTGTTGCGTATCACTCGTCATTGCATAGGCAAACGCATCGTTCACGGCATTTTTAAACATTGTTGATATTTCGTCTTCAGCACCTTTTTTGATGAGCTCAAGGGTTTCTTTGTTCGGGCATAGTGCCAATCGGATTAGCTTTCTGACCTCTTGGTCTGTTGCCCTTATCGTTGTCCAGTCATTGAAAATACCCTGTAGCTGGTCGCTCAATGTGTTGGCTAACCCCATTATCCTATGTGCATTCTCGATACGCTGTTTTGCTCCCGATGTGTGCTTGATACGGACTACATTGGTCATATTCCGCAATGAAGCGTTAAGGGTGTTTTGGCAAACGATACGGATAGGCGTAAACGCTGCGGTAATACTTCCGCTTCCGTCGTGGCTTGTGGTAAGGAAGATGTATTTTTCCGTAACATCATCGCCATTGCCTACACGGATATAGTCGGGCAATTTGGCTGTGATAAAAATGCGTTCGCCTTTGCCCAATGCCCCTGCGGTTTCGTACAGAATACCCTCGCCACCTCCTACGATAGCATCAAAGAAACTGAACGCTTCACGGTTTTGTACGATGTGGTAATCTTTACCCACTACGCCCAATACGGCATTGTTATCGGTGCGTATGTTGGCGAAACAGTTAGGTACTTCCAGTTCGTTACTGCCTATCTCGATACCGTCTGCGGTTTCGGTAATGCCCGAACCTTTGGTAAACAGAGGGGATTTGACTACCTCGTAATCTAACCCTGCGTGTCGGATAGCTTCCTCGCTTGTGGGGTACTGCTCTACGATTTGCCCCAGACCGTGCCACGCTTTTTGCTGAACGCTAAAGAATGAATAACGTCCTGTTTTCTCGTTGTAATTGATGTTATGTGCCATAATGCTAAAATTTTGATGTTGATAAACGATTGAATATTCGTTGTTAAAATGGGAGGTCGTCCTCGGTTGATATTCCTGCAATGCTGTTGTTTTCTGCTTTTGCAGTAACCTGTACGGTTTCGGCTCTATTGCTACCTCCGTGCAATTTGATTTGTGAGGTATGGAAATTAAGTCCTGCTCTTGGTTCTCCGTCTTTGTTTACCCACGCTCTCGGACTTACACGCCCTGTGAGTTCTACCAAAGTGCCTTTTGTCAGTAGCCTTGCCACGTTTGGAGTTATCCAGTAGGCACAATCGAAGTAGGTGGTTTGCTCTACTCGTTCGCCCTGTTTGTTACGGTAGCTGTCGTTTACCGCTACTGAAAAGTTTACCACCTGTTTTTCGTTCGACAATGTGCGTACTTCCGCATTTCTTGTCAGTCTGCCTGTGATGTTCATTTTCGCTGATTTTTAGTGATTGATATTTGATTTAATTTTTCTGATTTATTCGGTAATGAGAGGAGGTGCTGTTTCGTTTCATTACCATTTTTAATGCTTATAATTTTCATAACTGACATTTTTTTTATTCGTCCAAAGAGCCGGAGTATGCTATGTTTCGTTTCACGAGCATAAAAGGTTCGTGTTTAGCCGACACAAGGTTTTGAAAAATAAATACTACCCAGCGGGTGGAGATTTTTTTTCAAACTTGCTTGACCTTTTGGCGGTGTTAAGAACACGGAAATACCTTTGCTCTTGAAATGGGACAATAGTGCATACAGGCTTCTTTGAATAAAAGAAATGTGGAAGCCGAGAAAATTGCATTAGAAAATGGTCTGTTTTGAATTGAAATAATACTTCCAATTCGTCGGATTGATAAATGTTTTCTTAAGGTGTGATTCTCAAAACCACAGAACAGGGATTTTAAAAATATCTGAAAATGGGAATAGCGGAGAGGTTTTTTTTAAAAATTTCTGTTTCAGAAATAGCCGGAAAGCTCTTTTACTGCGAGGATATTGCTATGGGAGGTAAATGTGCTTTGGCTGCAAAAAGTACCGGCAAAAAAAAAGCAGGATCGTCAAATCCTGCTTGATATCATTTATTTTTTAATATTTTAATCCCTAACTCCCATCAACACCATCCATTAGTTTCCGGATATCTTCATACCGATAATACATCAATCCACCGATTTTCGTGAACGGTAACGTTCCGTTTAGCCGAAGGTTTTGGAGTGTCCCCGCTGAAATCCCCAATAATTCTCGGATCTCGTAACTCTTGAGCCATTCCCGAGGCTCCTTTTCGGCTTTTCTCGGATGTGGTCTATTTCTCCTGATTTCTTCAAGAAGTTCCTTTTTAAAGCTATCTAAGTCTTCTTTAGTGATAAGTTCTACTTTCATTTGCGCTGCTTTTTAATGTTTCTAAATTCTCTCCTCTAGAACAGAATTGATTTATGGTCTTTTCTGTCTTTACGGATACAAATGAACCAAAAGTATCTACGAATTTGATCAACATGGCAGTCAGTGGTTGCATTTGGCGTCCAAAGGCACACATATAGTATTGCATCCATTAAAATTACAACCTTACCTCGTTTCATTTCAATAATGATCTAGAAGTATCTAATCCTGGGAAGCCATTCTAACCTCTAACTTGTGCATATCCTCACTTAGCTTATGTTCCAACACCTTAGCATAAATTTGGGTGGTACGTATAGATGCATGGCCAAGCATTTTACTCACCGATTCAATTGGCACACCATTGCTTAATGTCACCGTTGTAGCAAAAGTATGCCTTGCGAGATGGAACGTTAAATTTTTATTGATGCCGCAAATTTCTGCGATCTCTTTTAAATAACCGTTCATTCGCTGGTTGGATATGACAGGGAAGATCGTTCCATTCGCCTCAGCTACCGGATGCCCTCTGTACTTCTTAAGAAGATCTGAAGCCTCGGGCAGCAAAGGAACTCGAACCGTTGTATCGGTCTTTTGTCTTTTTGTCGTCAACCAATCTTTTCCGTCGATTCCTTTTGAAATATTTTCGGGGGTCAGGTTAAAAATGTCGATGTAAGCAAGACCTGTATAGCAACTAAAAATGAACATGTCCGACACGGATTGCAGACGCTCTATTGAAAAGGATTTATTAAGCAAAACAGTTAGCTCCTCTTTTGACAAATGGCCTCTTTCTACCTTTTCAAACCGAAGTTTGTATTTGGCAAATGGATCCCTAACCAGCCAATCCATCGTAACAGCCAAATTGACCATCTTCCGCAAACGTTCCATATGTTTCATCACCCCATTATTATTTATGGGCTTATGATGATCTTTAGGTTTGTAGTCATTAAGGAAGTTTTCAAAATCCAAAATGAACCGATAGTTCAGTTCATCCAACGGTATGTCTTTTTTTCCATATTTTTGTTTTATAAATTTTTGAATATAGGTTTCGGTGGTATAATAATTTTTCATGGTACCGGGGGCAAGTTTACTTACTGCCACTTGTTTATGGTATTCCACTAGCTTTAGAAGAGTCATTGTTTCCTCTATGTCCTCGCCTAGGTAGACAGATTTAACCGCTTCAATGGTAACGGTTTTATTTTGCTGCACCAACTGGTGATAACAATCGAAAATAAGGGAGCGTACCTGCTCCATGTGGCTGTTCAGCTTTACGATTTCTTGGCGTTTTCCTTTTGCTCTTCCTTTTACTTCGTCCCAATTGTTGATCGATACTTTGCTTTTTAGGGAAATTTCAGTTCTACGGCCGTTTACTGTAATCCTTGCATAAACAGTGGCCATTTCGTCTTTCTTGTTCTTGGGCAACCGTAACAGGAATTGAATCCCAAAAGTGTTTTTACTCTTCATATCCATTTATTTTATGTTCAACTGATACACTTTAGTGCAGTTCTCTCAATCCAACTATTGGATATGATGCAGTAAAGAAGTCAAACAATAATAAATAGCATCAAAATAAATGTTGTAAATAAATGATTTACAATTATTTATAAGCTATCCGGTGAGTAAATATAAAACTTAAAAAGACTCACCGTTTAACTCACATTTAGGGATCAAGCTGAATTCTTGGGGGGAGTGTTAAAAATTTCTTAGTTTAGCGTCCTTAATACAAATATCCCTTGCAAGAAGCCGAACGTAAATTACTATCCTTATTGATGCCGGAAGGGCTTTTGGAATACTTCCAGATTTTAGAAGTCGATCAGGTCGACAATCAACTCCATATTTATTTAGATGAACTTAATATTGCTCCGACAGGCTATGAGAACAGCAAGTTGGAGTCAAAGGGTTTTATGCCTTCTACTGAAATTTCAGACTTTCCCATTCGAGGCCAGAAAGTTACGCTACATA
>NZ_PEBA01000055.1:0-764 GCF_002734235.1 Sphingobacterium sp. 1.A.5 | reverse complement strand
TTACCCCACCAACTAGCTAATGTCACGCGAGCCCATCCATATCCTATGAATATTTGACGCCRGRACGATGCCGTCCCGGCGTGTCATGCGGTGTTAATCCGGATTTCTCCGGGCTATCCCCCTGATATGGGCAGGTTGCTCACGCGTTACGCACCCGTGCGCCACTCTCACCGGAAGTAGCAAGCTACTCCCGGATCCCGTCCGACTTGCATGTATTAGGCCTGCCGCTAGCGTTCATCCTGAGCCAGGATCAAACTCTCCATTGTAAAATGAAGTGTAAGACCGTGACTATTCATAATTAAATAGAAACGTCTTGTTTTAATGTTTTCCTCCCGCTCCGGGATACCTGAATTGATTTATCTTGTTATCTTTTCAGCGTATGCTTCCTTGCGGAAACTCCGCTGCGCTACATGATCATTTAAAGAACTTATCTCGCCTCCGCTTCGCGCTTCGGCTGTATTTCGTAGAGTGCTTGAGCACTCCTGAACTGTCATTTCTGTTGGCTCCGGGCGTCGCGCCCATCGCCGTTTCCCCTGGTTGGGACTGCAAAGGTAGGAGCTTTTTTCGAATCCGCAAAATTTATTTTGAAATAATTTTCGCGGCCCCTTTTCGGCTTCCCGTGCCGGCATCGTGCCGCCTGCGGTGTCGCCCGTCCTTCCCCTCATTTCAGTGGCGTTTCCGCCGTCCCTCCCTTGCGGAGTGGTGCAAAGATAGGGACATTTGCACATTACTTCCAAGACCCCGGCACAACATTTTTTGCAGAA
>NZ_PEBA01000054.1:0-871 GCF_002734235.1 Sphingobacterium sp. 1.A.5 | reverse complement strand
ACCCATTTCACCCGGGACCGGAAGCTCAATTTCGAGAGATTGGTCCTGCTGATCGCCAAGATGTGCAAGCGGACCCTCTCTGTCGAACTGGAAGGTTTCTTTGGTGAGCTGGGCAAGAAGATCAGTTGCTCGGTGAGTGCCTTTTCCCAGCAGAGGAGCAAGCTGAGCCCCCTTTTCTTCCTGGTCTGGAACCGGGTGCTCTGCGAGAGCTTCCTGCGCCATGCACCGGGGGATACCAGGAGATGGATGGGCTATCGCCTGATCGCAGTTGACGGCTCCAACCTTGCCCTGGTGAACACGCCTTCCCTGCAGGCCAACTTTGGCGGCCAGAGCAACCAGAACTCGAGCTTCGTGCAGGCAAAGACCTTCTATCACTACGATGTGCTGAACGACCTGGTGACCCATGCCTGCATAGCCCCATACCGGACCAGCGAGCTGACCCTGGCTTCCCATTGGATCGAGGAACTGCCCTTGGACTCCATTGCCATCTATGACAGGTACTATTCAACGTTCAAGATGTTTGCGCTTCATAGCTGGCAGGAGAGCGAGCGCAAGTTCGTGATCAGGGCGAAGGATTCGCTGAAGTTTGTCAAGAGATTCCTGAAGACGGGAAAGGTTTCCCAGGTCATCGAGCTTGCCCCAACCCAGGCCTCCATCAGCGGCCTGCGCCAGAGCGGGTTCGCCACGGACAGCTCAACAAGGATCCGCATACGCTTGGTCAGGGTAGAACTGCAGTCGACCACGGAGGTGATCGCGACCAACCTATGGCAGGAAGAGGGGTTTGAAAACGATATGTTCGGGGACCTGTACTTCAGGCGCTGGGGAGTGGAGACGAACATCTCCAAACTGAAGAATACCATGCAGATGGAAT
>NZ_PEBA01000053.1:0-914 GCF_002734235.1 Sphingobacterium sp. 1.A.5 | reverse complement strand
GAGCAGGATCCCGATAAGTGCAGTCCATATTTGGATGTACACTGCATTTTCAGATGTTCCCACAAAACTGGTTACCTTAAGCCGTTGTTTGAGGTGCTTGAAGAAGGTTTCAATCTCCCAACGTTCTTTATAGAGCGCTGCTACGGTGGCTGGTTTCCAGGAGAAATTATTGGTCAGGAACTCGTATTCCACGTTTTTGGTGCTGTCCCAAACGCGAACCAAACGCATCTTCTTTCCTGCATACCTTTGATTGGCAAGTCCGTCAAGCTCAACAAGCTGATCTTCAAGGATCCCGCCAGCACGAAGCTCTTCGCTCTTTACCGTTTTCACTAGGGTATATTTCATGTTGGATTTCGCTCGGGTGACAAAGAAACAGCCGGTGCTGTCCAAAACGTTCATCCAGGCATAATCCACATAGCCCCGGTCTACAATAACCACGCAACCTTTGGGAAATGACATCGACTTAGCAATTTTGGATTCATGCTGTTTGCCATCTGTAATATGGACGAAACTTGGCATACAGCCATCGTAATCCAGTACGGTGTGAAGCTTCACCGCTCCCTTGGCACTACGGAACTTGGCCCAGTCAAATACGCTTAAGCACAATGGAATGATGGTAGCATCCATCAAAAACACCTTACGTTGTAATCTTCGCAATTCCGGCCTTTTATGAGTATGCTGTTGCCATAGGTGATCCAAAAGCTTATAATACAGATCCCTGAAAAGACCGTGATCGCGATGAGCATTCATATAGGAAAGGTTGGACTTGCTCGGCGTTCTGGAGATACCCATATGGTTCATGTTGCCAGTAGTGCTGCGGAGTCCATTAGAAATGTCACGAACCGAATCTGCCGAAGAGAGATGGCAGAATAGCATGCTCACAAAATGCGTCCAACTGTTGATGCCCTTGTGAT
>NZ_PEBA01000052.1:0-914 GCF_002734235.1 Sphingobacterium sp. 1.A.5 | reverse complement strand
AACATTATTCTAATACATTTACAAGGCTTGTTTCAAGAAATGGCATCAAAATGAAAGCAGCAGTAGCTGTGCAAAGGAAACTTCTAGAGCTGATGTTTATAATTTATAAAAACGAACAGCGGTATGATCCACAATACCATCTCCAAAAGTATCAGAACGAAAAAGTAGATACAAATTAGGGCGGCCAAAAACGGCTACCCTAAACAGGCTGGCAATAGACCGCCTAAAACCCGAAATTACAAAAAAAAGATAAAATTGACTTGTATATTAACACAGAATCTAAAAAGGTCTCTTWAAAAAATAACCCCGTCATTAAAAAATGGCGGGGTTTTTCTGTTTTTTGTCCTCAAGATTTTGTATCTTAAGGTGCACCCAAAAAACAATATGGCAAACATACAATTCAAAGCKCTTCCATCCAATAGTCCGAGTCTTTTTCCTGAGAATATTTTAGACCGTATCCCCTTGAACCATCCGGTTCGTTTGGTGAGTCAGGTTGTTGACCAGTTGGATCTGGAACATATCATCCGTCAGTATAAAGGCGGAGGCACGACCAGTTTCCATCCCAGGATGCTCATCAAGGTACTGTTCTACGCGTATCTGAGCAATATCTATTCTTGCCGCAAGATCGAKCGCGCCCTGCACGAGAACATCCATTTCATGTGGCTTTCGGGCAACAGTACGCCGGATTACCGTACGATCAATTATTTCAGGGGAAAGCGTCTTAAGGGACAGATACAGGAGCTGTTTGCCAGTATCGTTCGGATGCTGCATGAMATGGAGTATGTCAGCCTGAAAGTCCAGTATGTAGATGGTACCAAGATCGAATCGGCCGCCGGTCGCTATACCTTCGTTTGGAAGAGATCGATCGAGAAGAACAAGGTAAAGCTGGAGGCGAACATCGCTTCGGTCCTTTC
>NZ_PEBA01000051.1:0-927 GCF_002734235.1 Sphingobacterium sp. 1.A.5 | reverse complement strand
CATGGTTTGGGCTCTTTCCCGTTCGCTCGCCACTACTTGGGAAATCATTGTTATTTTCTCCTCCTACGCCTACTTAGATGTTTCAGTTCAGCGCGTTCGCCTCATTTGATGGCATGCCTTCAGCATGCCGGGTTGCCCCATTCGGAAATCCACGGATCGAGTCGCATTTGCCGATCCCCGTGGCTTATCGCAGCTTATCACGTCCTTCATCGCCTCTGAGAGCCTAGGCATCCCCCGTGTGCCCTTGTTTACTTTCTTCGCGCCACCACCCCTTTTGCCAAGTGGTGGGCTGCTTTTGGTGCACCGCATTGCTGCAGTGAACCTCTGTTGTCTTCTCTTGTTAATCTCTTTTCTTCCAATATGTCAAAGAACTCTTCGTCGCGCACCCAAGTGGTGCGGACCTGTGGAGAATAACGGATTCGAACCGTTGACCCCCTGCGTGCAAGGCAGGTGCTCTAGCCAGCTGAGCTAATTCCCCGCGGTGGTAGTCCCGAGCAGACTTGAACTGCTGACCCCTACATTATCAGTGTAGTGCTCTAACCAACTGAGCTACGGGACTAGCTTATCTCTCTCATCTTCTCTCGGTGACTCACCCCGATACCGGGATGGGCACTTTCTTCTGAATGTATCTTTTTTTTCCTTTAGATCATGTATGTGGCGCAGCGGCCCCGGCGCGGGCTCTAGAAAGGAGGTATTCCAGCCGCACCTTCCGGTACGGCTACCTTGTTACGACTTAGCCCCAATTACCGGTTTTACCCTAACACGCTCCTTGCGGTTACATGCTTTAGGTACCCCCAGCTTTCATGGCTTGACGGGCGGTGTGTACAAGGCCCGGGAACGTATTCACCGCGTCATTGCTGATACGCGATTACTAGCGAATCCAACTTCACGGGGTCGAGTTGCAGACCCCGATCCGAACTGTGAATG
>NZ_PEBA01000050.1:0-928 GCF_002734235.1 Sphingobacterium sp. 1.A.5 | reverse complement strand
GAGCAGGATCCCGATAAGTGCAGTCCATATTTGGATGTACACTGCATTTTCAGATGTTCCCACAAAACTGGTTACCTTAAGCCGTTGTTTGAGGTGCTTGAAGAAGGTTTCAATCTCCCAACGTTCTTTATAGAGCGCTGCTACGGTGGCTGGTTTCCAGGAGAAATTATTGGTCAGGAACTCGTATTCCACGTTTTTGGTGCTGTCCCAAACGCGAACCAAACGCATCTTCTTTCCTGCATACCTTTGATTGGCAAGTCCGTCAAGCTCAACAAGCTGATCTTCAAGGATCCCGCCAGTACGAAGCTCTTCGCTCTTTACCGTTTTCACTAGTGTATATTTCATGTTGGATTTCGCTCGGGTGACAAAGAAACAGCCGGTGCTGTCCAAAACGTTCATCCAGGCATAATCCACATAGCCCCGGTCTACAATAACCACGCAACCTTTGGGAAATGACATCGACTTAGCAATTTTGGATTCATGCTGTTTGCCATCTGTAATATGGACGAAACTTGGCATACAGCCATCGTAATCCAATACGGTGTGTAACTTCACCGCTCCCTTGGCACTACGGAACTTGGCCCAATCAAATACACTCAAGCACAATGGAATAACGGTAGCATCCATCAAAAAACACCTTACGTTGTAATCTTCGCAATTCCGGCCTTTTATGAGTATGCTGTTGCCATAGGTGATCCAAAAGCTTATAATACAGATCCCTGAAAAGACCGTGATCGCGATGAGCATTCATATAGGAAAGGTTGGACTTGCTCGGCGTTCTGGAGATACCCATATGGTTCATGTTGCCAGTAGTGCTGCGGAGTCCATTAGAAATGTCACGAACCGAATCTGCCGAAGAGAGATGGCAGAATAGCATGCTCACAAAATGCGTCCAACTGTTGATGCCCTTGTGATGTTTGTCAGATTG
>NZ_PEBA01000049.1:0-930 GCF_002734235.1 Sphingobacterium sp. 1.A.5 | reverse complement strand
CATGGTTTGGGCTCTTTCCCGTTCGCTCGCCACTACTTGGGAAATCATTGTTATTTTCTCCTCCTACGCCTACTTAGATGTTTCAGTTCAGCGCGTTCGCCTCATTTGATGGCATGCCTTCAGCATGCCGGGTTGCCCCATTCGGAAATCCACGGATCGAGTCGCATTTGCCGATCCCCGTGGCTTATCGCAGCTTATCACGTCCTTCATCGCCTCTGAGAGCCTAGGCATCCCCCGTGTGCCCTTGTTTACTTTCTTCGCGCCACCACCCCTTTTGCCAAGTGGTGGGCTGCTTTTGGCAGAGCGCATTGCTGCACCCGCCTCTGTTGTCTTCTCTTGTTAATCTCTTTTCTTCCAATATGTCAAAGAACTCTTCGTCGCACCAAAAGGTGCGGACCTGTGGAGAATAACGGATTCGAACCGTTGACCCCCTGCGTGCAAGGCAGGTGCTCTAGCCAGCTGAGCTAATTCCCCGCGGTGGTAGTCCCGAGCAGACTTGAACTGCTGACCCCTACATTATCAGTGTAGTGCTCTAACCAACTGAGCTACGGGACTAGCTTATCTCTCTCATCTTCTCTCGGTGACGATCACCCCGATACCGGGATGGGCACTTTCTTCTGAATCTGTCTTCTTTTTTCCTTTAGATCATGTATGTGGCGCAGCGGCCCCGGCGCGGGCTCTAGAAAGGAGGTATTCCAGCCGCACCTTCCGGTACGGCTACCTTGTTACGACTTAGCCCCAATTACCGGTTTTACCCTAACACGCTCCTTGCGGTTACATGCTTTAGGTACCCCCAGCTTTCATGGCTTGACGGGCGGTGTGTACAAGGCCCGGGAACGTATTCACCGCGTCATTGCTGATACGCGATTACTAGCGAATCCAACTTCACGGGGTCGAGTTGCAGACCCCGATCCGAACTGTGAATGGCTT
>NZ_PEBA01000048.1:0-1142 GCF_002734235.1 Sphingobacterium sp. 1.A.5 | reverse complement strand
TGTAAAGGTTGAGAGACCAAAGCCGAGTGGTACTAATAGCCCGAAGCTTTCCAATGCGGATAGTCTGTTGTCCTCTCTCTTTTTAACATCCTTTCTTCCAATAACATGTCAATGACAGATCAGTCTGTCAAAAAGGTATTCAGGTGCCTATATCGGCGGTGTCCACCTCTTCCCATTCCGAACAGAGAAGTTAAGCCCGCCAGAGCCGATGGTATTGCCGTAACAGGTGGGAGAGTAGGTCGGTGCCTAATTTTATACGGAAGCCCGTTGTCCAGGAGGACATCGGGCTTTCCTGTTTTATGGCGGTTCCAAAGTGTGCCCATGTCCCGGGGCCGGCGGCCGCCTTCGGTCCCCGAGCGGAGCCGAAGGGCAGGCGGCATACACATTGCAGGTGATGGTCGGTGGGGACACCGACCATGGCGTCGGGCCATTCAGATCCATCGATCCAGTCTTCAGTAATACCGTCAAGATATCCACAGCCGGGATCCGCTCATTTCCAGTGGCGGCAGGATGGACAGGATGCCGCGGCCATTGTGCGCCGGGATTGCCCTTGGATGCTTTCGGTCAATTATCTCCTCCAAAGAGATAATTGACAGAACGGCATCCTCGGCAACAAGGCATCCTTTCCATGTGCGTCGGACCCGTGCGACAGGCCACCTTAAATGAGCGGGCGTTTTTGGTTACTTTTGCGCCTCAAAAGTAACATTACCCTGCCATGGAATGGCAATACGAGCTGTGTCGGTTGGCAAAGGATATGCCACGGAATTTAAAGGTGATGGGGTTATAATAGTTACACCTTTAACAGGGTTGTTTGCCTTGAAATATCAATTCAGATAATACCACAACCCCATCGGGCAATGTCATTAAGTTAAGGATTTTATCATGCCGGTTTGTAGTTTGTGTAGGTCCTGTGCTTGCACTTTTTATTCGAGGTCTTAAGCTGCCTTGGGAACGATCTTCCCTTTCGAATGGGCAATGTGTCCTTGAGGAAATAGGCCGTGAGCTCCCTGAGGATTTCCCTTTCCCTGTTTTTGAAAAAGATGGCTATCAGGTTTTCCTTTAATTTTCCGAAGGATTTGTTCCCGTTGACCTTTTGGGGGTACTTTTTCGTGGATGTATCGCGGTCGAGCTGGACCTGGGCA
>NZ_PEBA01000047.1:0-1266 GCF_002734235.1 Sphingobacterium sp. 1.A.5 | reverse complement strand
GGCACGCCGTCACGGAATCGCTCCGCTCCGACCGCTTGTAAGCACACGGTTTCAGGTTCTTTTCACTCCCCTGTTCGGGGTTCTTTTCACCTTTCCCTCACGGTACTGGTCCACTATCGGTCTCTCAGGAGTATTTAGCCTTGCCAGATGGTGCTGGCGGATTCCCACAGGATTTCTCCGGTCCCGCGGTACTCAGGATACCACTATGCCTGTATTCTTTGCCTGTACGGGGCTCTCACCCTTGTCGCGCAGTTTCCCACCTGCTTCCAGTTCATAGCACAGTGCAACMTCGTGGTCCTACAACCCCATGCATGCCGTGACATGCATGGTTTGGGCTCTTTCCCGTTCGCTCGCCACTACTTGGGAAATCATTGTTATTTTCTCCTCCTACGCCTACTTAGATGTTTCAGTTCAGCGCGTTCGCCTCAWTTGATGGCATGCCTTCAGCATGCCGGGTTGCCCCATTCGGAAATCCACGGATCGAGTCGCATTTGCCGATCCCCGTGGCTTATCGCAGCTTATCACGTCCTTCATCGCCTCTGAGAGCCTAGGCATCCCCCGTGTGCCCTTGTTTACTTTCTTCGCGCCACCACCCCTTTTGCCAAGTGGTGGGCTGCTCTTGGTGCACCGCATTGCTGCAGTGAACCTCTGTTGTCTTCTCTTGTTAATCTCTTTTCTTCCAATATGTCAAAGAACTCTTAGTCGCGCACCAAATTGTGCGGACCTGTGGAGAATAACGGATTCGAACCGTTGACCCCCTGCGTGCAAGGCAGGTGCTCTAGCCAGCTGAGCTAATTCCCCGCGGTGGTAGTCCCGAGCAGACTTGAACTGCTGACCCCTACATTATCAGTGTAGTGCTCTAACCAACTGAGCTACGGGACTAGCTTATCTCTCTCATCTTCTCTCGGTGACGATCACCCCGACATCGGGATGGGCACTTTCTTCTGAATGTATCTTCTTTTTTTTCCTTTAGATCATGTATGTGGCGCAGCGGCCCCGGCGCGGGCTCTAGAAAGGAGGTATTCCAGCCGCACCTTCCGGTACGGCTACCTTGTTACGACTTAGCCCCAATTACCGGTTTTACCCTAACACGCTCCTTGCGGTTACATGCTTTAGGTACCCCCAGCTTTCATGGCTTGACGGGCGGTGTGTACAAGGCCCGGGAACGTATTCACCGCGTCATTGCTGATACGCGATTACTAGCGAATCCAACTTCACGGGGTCGAGTTGCAGACCCCGATCCGAACTGTGAATGAACTGTGAATG
>NZ_PEBA01000046.1:0-1432 GCF_002734235.1 Sphingobacterium sp. 1.A.5 | reverse complement strand
GGATCAAGCTGAATTCTTGGGGGGAGTGTTAAAAATTTCTTAGTTTAGCGTCCTTAATACAAATATCCCTTGCAAGAAGCCGAACGTAAATTACTATCCTTATTGATGCCGGAAGGGCTTTTGGAATACTTCCAGATTTTAGAAGTCGATCAGGTCGACAATCAACTCCATATTTATTTAGATGAACTTAATATTGCTCCGACAGGCTATGAGAACAGCAAGTTGGAGTCAAAGGGTTTTATGCCTTCTACTGAAATTTCAGACTTTCCCATTCGAGGCCAGAAAGTTACGCTACATATCCGCCGTCGTCGATGGACGGTATTGGATACCGGAGATATCATCACAAGAGATTGGAATCTAGTACGTGAGGGTGCTCGAATGACTACGGAATTCGGGCTTTTTTTAAAGAAGATATTTGGATAACCATCCTGTAAGCGCCCAATTGGTAGGTCTGTTCTTCCAAATGGACGGCAAGCAACTACAGGATCAATACAAGAATCACCTCAGTGATTTCCATGATTGGGACCAAAAGCCGCATGCAGAGAGCTGGACATTGTTCCCTGAAAACATCTCGGAACACCTGAGCATCGATGAGACCAGCTTTAGCAACGGTGAATTATATACCATTGTTAGCAGTAAATCGGCAAAAGGGCGTAAAGGAACGATTCTAGCAACTATTAAAGGCACAAAGGCTGAGGATATCATAGCTGTTCTTGAGCGAATACCCTTGCGATCCAGGAATAAGGTAAAGGAGGTGACCATGGATATGGCTCCCAACATGGCCAAGGCTATCCGTAGATGTTTCAGGAATGCCAGGCGTGTGGTCGATCGGTTCCATGTCCAAAAGTTAGCTTACGATGCCGTTCAGGAACTCCGTATCAAATATCGTTGGGAAGTCTTGGATGCAGAAAGCAAGAAGATAATGGAATCGCGAAAGCGAGGAATCCCATATGAACCCGAGTTATTGCCCAATGGCGATACGCTCAAACAGCTATTGGCTAGATCCAGACACCTCTTGTTCAAGCATCCCAGCCGATGGTCAGAAACCCAGAAAAACCGGGCTGAATTGCTGTTCATGCGGTTTCCTAAGCTAAAACAGGCTTATGATCTTGGAATTGCCTTAGGAGACATCTTCAACAAATGCCGGGACAAAAAGGTCGCATTTACCAAACTAGGCCTGTGGCATAATCAGGTTGAGAATGCGGGCATTGCTTCCTTTGAGAGCGTAGCAAGATCCATTGCAGCTCATCATCAATACATTCTCCATTACTTCGACAACAGAAGTACTAATGCATCGGCAGAATCATTCAATGCAAAACTCAAAGCTTTCAGGAGTGTCTTCCGTGGCGTAAGGGACACAACATTCTTCCTGTACAGAGTGATGAAATTGTATGCTTAAAAGTCTTTACCCCCCAAACTTTCGGTATGATCC